>JBGOXY010000074.1:0-9904 GCA_041479415.1 Anaerolineae bacterium | reverse complement strand
CCGCTTATGTTCAATTGGATTCCTCTGAACGACAAGGAGCGCGAGGTGGGAGATCCGCTGATGGTCCTGCCGCGCGAATGGGGCTACCCCGGCCTTGTCGCCCAGTTGCGCAAGGCGGCCGAGATCAGTCAGGCGGCGCACGAATTTGCCCTTGCCAACTACGATACCGAGGCCGCCTACTACCGATCCGCTTGTGGCGGCGAGCTTCCCGAACCCGCTCGATAACCTGCGCCGCCCGCGCATCACCCGATGGCGAATTATCGAGTTCGGACATGAAGGGCCATGGTGGGCGACAGGTTGTTGTAAGCCAGCACGCCGGCTCCGGCGGAGTGCAACCCCTCCGCGGGCGAAGCGTATATCAACTGTGGAAGCGGCCGGGTAGGCGCACACGGGTTGCGCTTCACCGCGACTGCCATATAATTGCCTACACGACCTGCGCCGCTGTGGCGCCGGGCCACCAGGCAAGGAGATGAAGCATGACTGATCTCGTTTCCAAAATCAAGGGCGCCCGTAACTTCTTTGAGAAGATTGTCGCCGTGATCCCTGGCTTCAAGGGCTACGTCGAGCGCTCGAACCGGCGCGATGCCGATAAGCTGCTGCGCACGACGGTGGCCAGCCGCTATGAGGAGCAGTGGTCGCGCATTTCGGAACTGCAGCGCCAGCTCGTAGCCCAGGGGCAGATCGAGTCGCTCGACGACCTGGAGGCCTCCGTCATGAAGCTGCGCGCGCTGGTGGATCGTGTGCGCCACGCGGCCTATGGCTACTCCGGTTTCTTCGATGCGGTCAAGGTGAACGAGGCCGAGCTCGACAAGCTGTATCAATACGACAGCACCCTGCTCGACAAGGTGGCCCAGGTCTCCAGTGCGGTCGACAACGTGGCCTCCTCCATCGGGGGCGAGGGGCTGCCGGCGGCCGTTCGCAATCTGACGGCCTTGGCGCAGGAATGCATCGATCTGTTCGACCGCCGGGGCGAGGTGATCCTGACCTCCGGCTAACGGCCGGCCAGGCGCCATCCGCCACAGCGCGCCGCCCGTTCAGGCGCCGCTCAGTATCACGGAGAGAAACACATGGCTAGAATCTTCGATGTTATCGAATACCCGATCGAAATGAAGGACGAGATCGTCCATCGCTTTCCCGAGACCGGGTTCGGCGATTTCCGCATCGGCTCGCAGGTGATCGTGCGCGAGTCGCAGGCGGCGGTGTTCTTCCGCGACGGCAAGGCGCTGGATGTCTTCCTCGCCGGGCGACACACCATTTCCACGGCCAACATCCCGTACCTGATCGACCTGATCGGCAAGGCCTTCAACGAGCGCACGCCTTTCACCGCCGAGGTGTACTTCGTCTCGTTGCGCGAGTTCACCAACGAGAAGTGGGGCACCCCGCAGCCGATCATCGTACGCAACCCCGGCATGGGCCTGGGCGTGGCGCTGATGCAGGGCTTCGGCTCCTACTCGTACCAGGTCCACGACCCGCAGCAGTTCGTCACCCAAATCGTGGGCGCCACCGGCACCTACGCCACGAGTGAGATCCAGAGCCGGCTGCGCGCTATCCTGCTCTCGAAACTGCAGGATATGCTCGGCGAGGTGGGGGCCAAGAAGTCGGTGCCCGAACTCATCGGGCTGACCGAGGAACTCGGCGCCGGCGTGCGCGCCAAGGGGCAGGACGACTTCCGCGCGGTGGGCCTGACGCTGAAGACCTTCTACATCGAGAATCTCAAGCCCTCGGAGAAGAGCGCCGAAGAACTACGCGCGATGGGCATGCTCGACATGGCAACCTACACTCAACTGCAGGCGGCGGATGCGATGCGCGAAGCGGCGCGCAACCCGCAGGGCGGGGCCGGGCTTACCGCCGGCATCGGGGCTGGCATGTCGATCGGCCAGGTAATGGGCCAGGCACTGCAGGGTGGGGCGGCCGGCGCGGCCGGTGCCGCGGCGGGAGCCATGCCGGATGTGATGACGGTTTCGGACGCGGCCGGGCTGCTCAAGGTGGGTGAAGAAGATGTGCTTGCACTGATCACTGCCGGCGAGCTCAAGGCCAAGAAAATCGGGTCGACCTACCGCATTGCCAAGACCGCGCTCGAAGAGTATCTGAAGAAGTAACCGCTCCGCGCAAGCCACGGTCAAGGGGTCGCGAGGCCCCTTGACTTTCCCGCTATATATCGTATAATTACGATATAGAGGCGAGGCCAATGAAGGACGTGCGTTTGAAATTGGAGGAGGCACGGCTGGTGCGCATGGCGCGTGCGTTGGGCAACCCGCTGCGGCTGCGACTGCTGCGCTACATGGTCGCCAACCCGCAATGCATCACCGGCGACCTGGTGCAATTCAGCGGGCTGGCGCAATCCACGGTCAGCCAACACCTCAAGGTACTGCGCCAGGCAGGCTGGGTGACCGGCGAGGTGGAAGGCCCGGCCACGTGCTACTGCCTCGATCCTGAAGCCATGGCGTGGTTCGCCGATGAGATGCAGCGCCTATCCAAGGGCTGGTCGCAAATCTGTTGTCCGCCGCGTCCGGCGGCGAAATTGAATGTGGAGGTCACGAGATGAGTGAGATCATTGAGAAAGTTGGGGAGGCCACTCACGCAGCAGTGCGCGAGCATTATGCCCGCAGTGCGCGTGAGGCGGCGGAGTTGAGTGCCGGGGGAGGCTGCGGCTGCGGAGCGGGGAGCGCGGGCAATGCGTGCTGCGGGGCGGGGGCCATGACGAGCGACGACAATCTCACCCAGGGCGAGGCGGCTCCCGTCCTGGCATCCTGGGGATGCGGCAGCCCTACCGCCATTGCCGCGTTGCGCCCGGGGCAGGTGGTGCTCGACCTGGGAAGTGGCGGGGGTTACGATGCCTTCCTTGCCGCGCGTGCGGTTGCGCCCGAAGGGGGCGCGGCGGGGCGAGTCATCGGCGTGGATATGACGCCGGAGATGCTCGAGTTGGCGCGCGTCAACGCCCAACGGCTGGGCCTCGACCAGCACGTCGAATTCCGCCAAGGGTACATCGAAGCCCTGCCGGTGGAGACGCTGTCGGTGGATGTGATCCTCTCCAACTGCGTCATCAACCTGGCGCCCGACAAGGCGGCAGTCTTCCGCGAAGCCTTCCGCGTGCTGCGCCCGGGCGGGTGGCTCTCGCTCTCGGATATTGTCTCCGATCGACCGCTGCCCGAAGCGCAGCGGCGCGACTTGGCGAGTTGGGCGGGTTGCGTATCGGGCGCGCTGACCGAGGGCGAGTACTTGGGGGCCATCCGCGATGCTGGGTTCGCGCCGATTGAGGTGACCTCGCGCGAAGCATGGCACCGCGATGGAGAGGTTGAACTCTTCAGCCTGACGCTGCGCGCTTTCAAGCCGGCTTAGATGCGTTGACCACTGAGACTCTGATGAGGAGAGGGCATCGCATGCCTTACGCTTGAGCGCGTGCGGATGGCATGTGCACGGAGGCCCGCGCACGGCCGACGCAGAGGGTGTGTGGCCGATGAGTCGCACGCTGCGTCTGCAGGCGAGGGCTGGTCAGGGCTGCGACCCCTCGGAATGACGCATTGGCTCTCCTTGTTGGGACACGCATGGCATGCCCGCATCGTGGCGCGAGTTGCCGGCCTCCGTCATCATGACGGCCTGAAGTAGGCGCCGGGGCTCCTCGGGGCTCCTCGGGGCTCCGCTCCTCGGAGTGACAATCTCTCAACATACGAACCAGCGCACCCGAGAGGGTGCGCTGGTCTTGTTGTCGAGCGTGCGCGGCAATTCGTGCGCAGGTCTTACTGGCGCGGGCCTATGTAACACGTGCTATGCCCTCTTCAGGATTCGTACACTAGGTCGTCGGCGCGGACGTTACTCACCGATCGCGGCCAGGACCTTGGCGACTTGCTCCGGACGCAATGTAGATGATCGCGGCAGGCGCCGCACATACTCCTTGAGCTTCTCGGCGTGCATCGCCGGAGTGGGCGAGCCCTCCGCCTCGATCTTCCCCTCGGCCGCGGTGAAGACAATGACGGACTTAATCGGCGGGAGCTCCTCGCCGGGCAGGATCTTGCGCAACCTGCCGGTCAGCCCGGCCACTTCGGCCTCGGCCTCAAGGGACGGGTTGCCGAGCGATTCCTGAGCGAAGAAGCGGCGCATCCAGGTCACGCCTGCGTGGCGCCACTTGTTGCCCTCGTAGCGGATCTGGCCGCCCTGGAACTTGGGCACCAGCGCCACGAGCCCTGAGGGCCCGATGAGCGCATGGGGCGTGCCCAGGCGATAGTGGACCAGCAGGTACTGGTCGTCGAGGCCCTTGAGGGCGGCGTCGAGCGCCTCGTCGGGCCGCGGGCGGCGACCCCAGCGATTGGTGAAGAAGATGCCCACATTGGCCAGCACGAACCCGGTCATGAGGGCCAGCAGCGAGAGGTCGCTGCGCGTGGGCAAGAGAAACGTGACCACCATGCCGGCGATGAGCACCGCCAGCCCGCTCAGGTGAGCGACCACGCCGATGCGCGCATTGCGTTTGATGAGGGGTGCGTTGGTGATCAGTTTCATGTGGGCTCCCAGCGGCGCAGGACGAGGCAGGCATTTTGCCCGCCCAGGCCGAACGAGTTCGACATCACCACCCGCGGCGAGGCCTCCCGCGCGCGGTTGGGTACGACATCCAGGTCGCATTGCGGGTCGGGCGTGGTGTAGTTGATGGTGGGATGGATGTGACCGGTGTGCAGGGTGAGCGCGCAGACCAGCGCCTCGATGGCTCCCGCCGCGCCCATGGCGTGGCCGATCATGGATTTGGTCGAGCTGACCGCCAGGCGCCGCGCATGTTCGCCGAACAAGGTCTTGATGGCCAGCGTCTCGGTTTGATCGTTGGCCTCGGTGGAGGTGCCGTGGGCGTTGATGTAATCCACCGACTCGGGTGGCAGACCGGCGTCCTCAAGCGCCCAGCGCATGGTGCGCACTGCGCCGGCGGCATCCGGACGTGGGATCGCGAGATGGTACGCGTCGGAGGACGAGGCCTGGCCGACGATCTCGGCGTAGATGCGCACCCCGCGCGCCTGCGCGTGGTCGAGGCGTTCGAGCACGAGGGCGGCCGCGCCCTCCGAAAAGACAAAACCTTCGCGGTCCTTGTCGAACGGCCGCGAGGCAAGTTCGGGCGACTCGTTGTAGTGGATGGGCAAGGCGCGCATGGCGCAGAACCCGGCGATAGCGAAGTCGCGCACGAAGGCGTCGCAGCCGCCGGCCAAAACCAGGTCGGCGCGTCCGCGGCGAATCCACTCGAAGCCCTCGCCGACTGTTTGCGTTCCGGTGGCGCAGGCAGTCGTGATGGTGAGGTTGGGCCCCAGCGCCCCGATGGTCTCTGTGATATGGAAAGTCGGCATGTTAGGCAAGCCGGAAGGCGCCGCATACGGGCTGACGCGCGCCAACCCGCGCGTGCGCAGCACTTGAATCTCGTCGTCGATGCGATCGAGCCCGCCGACAGCGGTGCCGAAAACGATTCCGGCGCGCTCGCCATTTTCCAGCGGCCAGGCCACTCCGGCGTCGCGCAGGGCTTGGTGGGCCGAGGCCACGGCGATCTGTGAGACGCGCGCCATGCGCCTCACTTCCTTCGGCTCGATGTAGACGCTCGGATCGAAGCCTTTGATCTCGCCGGCAATCTGGCAGGGCAGCCCGCTGGCATCGAATTGGGTGATGCGGCCAATGCCGGACCGCCCGGCCAGCAGGCCTTCCCAGAGTTGGGGCACGTCCAGCCCGAGGGCGGTAATGGCCCCCAGGCCGGTGATGACAACCCGTGAGGCGGAGGAGGGATCGGGCATCGCGCGCCTCATGCAGCGGAGGCCGCAGCTGCGATGCCACGGCGCAGCGCCTCGAGCACGCCCGCCTCGACGGCCAGACGTGCCACGCGCACCGCATTCTTGATGGCGTAAGCGTCGGAGCGCCCGTGGCCGATGAATACCAGCCCGTCCACACCCAAGAGGGGCGCGGCGCCTTCCTCGGTCGGATCGAGCATCTTGCGAATTCCGCCTACGGTCGGTTTGACCAGCAGCCCGCCCAGCTTGACCCACGGCGGGGCCGCTTGAATGCGTTCACGCATGAGTTCGAGGATGAGCTTCGCCACGGCTTCGGAGGATTTAAGCAGTATGTTGCCGGAGAACCCGTCGGTCACCACGACGTCCGCCTCGCCGGCGATGAGCTCTTTGGGTTCGAGGTTGCCGACGAAATTGAGCCCGGAGGCCGCCAGCAGCGGGTAGGTATCCTTGATCAGCTGGTTGCCTTTGCCCGCCTCTTCGCCGTTGGAGAGCAGGCCCACTCGCGGCTGGGGCACTCCGCGCACGCGTTCGGCGTAAATGACGCCCATGATGGCAAACTGCAACAGGTTATCCGGTTTGCAGTCCGGATTGGCGCCGATATCCAGCACGACGCAGCTGCCGCGCTTGGTCGGGAAGACCGGCGCCAAGGCGGGGCGCTCCACGCCGGGCAGAGTCCCCATGCGGAAATAGGCCACCGCTGCCGCGGCACCGGTGTTGCCCGCGGTCACGAAGGCCTGGGCCTCGCCCGAGCGCACCAAATCGATGCCCACCGCCATCGAGTTGCGCGCCTCCTTGCGCTTGGCTTTGAGCGCCAGCGCCAGCCCCTTATCTTCCATGGTCAAGACGTCGGGTGCATGGACGATGCGAACGGGTGCCGCCCCGGGGCGCAATTCGTCGAGCACCGGCCTTAGCGCGCTTTCATTGCCCACGAGCAAAACCTCTACGCCGTATTCGCGTGCGGCTGCCAGCCCGCCCTCCACATCCGGGCGAGGATGGCGGTCGGAGCCCATGGCGTCGAGTGCAATCTTCATCACGCACACCTCGTCGAAATCGGGAGAAGCTGGCTTGGATGATAGCACAAGTGAGAACACCGTCGGCTCGCGACCCGATGCGGCACGCGCAGTGCAGATTGCGCGCGGGACGTCACTTGCGGTTGACAGCCCCGGGGGCCCAGATATAATTCACACGCACGCCCTCGCGCGCTGGTGCTGGAACTGGCAGACAGGCATGGTTGAGGGCCATGTGCCGCAAGGCGTGGGGGTTCAACTCCCCCCCAGCGCACAACTCCGCCGCAGATTTCGCGGCGGAGTTCTTGTTTGCAGCACGCTGCGCCCTCAGTGGACCTTCTGCAAGAAGCGCGCGGTGCGCGGGTCGGTCGGTTTGGAGAAAATCTGCTCGGGTGGCCCGTCTTCCACAAAAACGCCCTGATCCATATACACCACCCGGTCCGCCACGTCGCGCGCAAAGCCCATTTCGTGCGAGACGACAATCATGGTCGTGCCTTCGCGCGCCAGGTTCTTCATCACGTCGAGCACCTCCCCGATGAGTTCCGGGTCGAGGGCTGAAGTGGGCTCGTCGAAGAGCATCACCTTGGGTTCCATGGCCAGCGCGCGGGCGATCGCCACGCGCTGCTTCTGCCCGCCCGAGAGGCGGGAGGGGTACTCGTCACGCTTGGAGAGCAACCCCACTTTTTCGAGCAGCGTCTCGCCGACGCGCGCCGCCTGTTCGCGGGGGCGGTTCTTAACCGTGATCGGGGCCTCGGTCACGTTTTCGAGCGCGGTCAGATGGGGGAACAGGTTGAAATCCTGAAAGACCATTCCCGTGCGCAGTCGAATGTCGCGCACGGCATCCCGGAATTCGCGCGCCACGTGCCCGTTCTCGGCGCAAACGCGGATGCCGTCGACGATGATCTCGCCCGAGGAGGGTTCCTCCAGGCAGTTGAGGCAGCGCAGCAGGGTCGATTTGCCCGATCCGCTGCGCCCGATGATCACGACCACCTCGCGCGGGTACACGTCGAACGAGACGTCGCGCAGTACGTGCAGCCGCCCGAAAAACTTATGCAGATTGCCGACGTGAATAACGGGTTCGCTCATCGTTCGCCTCGCGCCATGCGCCGCTCCAGGCGTTCCTGGAACGCCGAGAAAACCATGGTCAGCATCCAGTAGAAGACGGCCGCCACGAACAGGGTTTCCATGCTGTGGAAGTACTGCCGGCCGATCTTTTGGGCGCGGAAGAGTACCTCCCACACACCCATGATGTAGACCAGCGATGAATCCTTGAGCATGGCGATGAACTCATTGCCCACCGGCGGGATGATCAGCCGCACCGCCTGGGGCAGGATCACGCGCTGCATTGTCTGGCGCCCGGTCATGCCCAAGGCATAGGCTGCCTCGGTCTGCCCCTTGCCGATAGACTGAATCCCGGCGCGGAAGATCTCGGTCATGTAGGCACCGTAGTTGAGCGACAGGGCAAAGATGCCCGAGGGCACCGGGTCCCACGTCAGCCAGGTGACGTGCAGGGCCTGGCCGATCTGCGGCAACGCGAGGAAGACGAAGAAGATCTGCACCACCAGCGGCGTGCCGCGGATGAGCGAGATGTAAAAGGTAGCCAGGGCGTAAAAGGGAGGGAAGCGCGAGAGCCGCCCCAACGCGCCCACCAACGCCAAGCCCATGGCGAATAGGATCGAAAGCAGCGAGATGCCGATGGTCAGGCCCACGCCTTCGACGAAGGGGATGGGCACCGAGAGCACGGGGTGAAACGAGGTGTTCACCGACAGCGACTGCGAGCCCAGGCCGACGACGAAGAGAATGCCGCCCAGCACCAGCAGCGGCAGCATGATGCGCCGTCGCCGCTTGGGTTCGCCGCGCGCGATGTAAGCCAGACCCGCGCCGGCTAGCATCAGCACACCTGCCACGATCAATCGCCTTGCGGAATCCGCGCGGCCCAGCACTGCTGCGCTTTCGGCATTCACTCCCAGGATGGTGCCGGGCGTGGTGAGCAGGACCAGGCCGCCGACCAGCATCCACACGGAGGTGAAACCGAGCAGCAGCGTCGCGCCGACGGCCATCCAGCGGCGTGCCGGAAAGCCGATGGCCGCCGTGCCCAGCAACAGGATGCCCATCGGCACCAGCACCGAGGTGATGGTGGTGTAGCCGGCGATGAACGGCACCCACTTGAGCATGAAGCTCAGGTCGAGGCGGATGGCGCTCATCAATCCAACCAACGCCAGGAGCAGTACGGCCCACGAGGCGAAGTTGCCGGCCGAAAACCGCGCGGCGCGCCGTCGTACGTGCTCGGCTACCTGCTTTTCGACCTTCTGACCTTCAAGTGCAGGATCAGTTGAGTTGTCCATTGTTGGCTGAGCCCACGGGAGCGATCAGCAGCGGGGGATGGTCCAGGAGCCGGGAGGTAAACCCGGCTCCTGGAAAGGCTATGCGGTTCGTCGGTAAGACAGGGTCACTGTCCAACTTTGCGGGCAAGATCGACCTTGTACCACTTCATCGAAAGGGCGGTCAGGGTGCCGTCATTGCGCATGGCTGTGATGATTTCGCTCAGCTTGGCCACCAGGGAGGTGGGATCCTTGCTGGCCGTCTTGTCGATAGCCACGGCCAACGCCTCGTAGTACACCGGGTCGCCGAGTTTCTTGACCTTGATGCCGCCCTCCTGCGCGCCAAAGATGGTGGTGGAGTTGGTCAGCCAGGCCTCGAAATCCGTGCGGCCAGCGGCCCATGCCTGCGCGCACTCCTGGTCGGTGGGGTAGGTGACGACCTGAGCCCCGGTCACCTGGTAGCCGATCTTTTCCCCGATCAGGTTCAGGCTGTTGTTGTTCTGCAAGTACAACTCATACGTGGTGGCCGCCGCGGCGCAGATCGATTTGCCGTTGAGCTCTTCCACCTTGGTCAAGGTCGAGCTTTCAAGCACGGCAAATTGCGCGGGCGAATAGTAGTAGGGTTCGGTGAACCACAGGACTTGGGCGCGCTCCACGGAAGGAGTCATCGAGCCGATGGAGACATCCCAGCGGTCGCCCCAGTGGCCGGAGGTGATGGTATCCCAGTCGGGAGTCACAAACTCGACGGTGACCCCCAGGCGCTTGGCGACTTCCTTGGCCACATCAACATCGAACCCGTCGAGCTGGCCCTGGTCGTTGAGGAATGACT
>JBGOXY010000073.1:0-9985 GCA_041479415.1 Anaerolineae bacterium | reverse complement strand
TGACTGGCAAGTGGGAGGAAGGCGGCTGGATTCGCCTGATCACCTTCACTACCCTGTTCGTATCGGCGCATCTCGTCCTACTCTCGCCCCTCGGCTACCGCAGTACGGGGCAGATCTACCGTATCGTTCGCGACAAGGCGCGCGTCCAAGGAGCCATGGCCTCCATCGTTGAGTGGCAGTCGCTGAAGATGCAGGAATACCGCTACTGGCTTCTGGTACAGGTCGCGCGCTTCTGGGAGATGTTCGGAATTCGGCGGCCCGTCCGCTATGAGAAACCCATCGAAGCCGGCGATTACGACCACGCGTTGCATGTGGATCATCCAGATGCACCCTCCATCCTGGCGCCCTATCTGGAGGTTCCCGAGAAGGTTGAGGTCCAGAATCACCCGTGAGGCGACCGGCGGCTGCACGGCGGCTTAGGGAATCAATGTAGGCCGATGCCTCATGTCTCATCGCACCTCCTCCCGCCGCCGCGAGGGGACACAAGAAGACCATCGCAGGCTTGACACAATCTGTGCGAACCCCGCTCGGAACGATGGCACCGTGGAAATCCAATGAAGTCGGCCCCCGCGATTCCGCGGGGGCCGACGGCACGCTTGCGATTCCTTGAGGCCTAAGCGTTCTCGAGGTACCGCGCGATCTCCCAATCGGTCACGTGGATGCGGTAGTCGTCCCACTCCTCGCGCTTGGCGCGGTCGAAGGCGGCATACAATGAACCGCCCAGCGCGTTCTTGAGCACGTCGTCCTTGGCCAGCGCATCCAGCGCCTCCAGCAGCGATCCCGGAAGCACGGGGATGCCGCGGGCCGCCACCTCCTCCGGCTTCAGGTGATATACATCGACATTGTTGACGTGGGCCGGAGGCTTGAGCTTGCGGTCCACCCCGTCCATGCCCGCCGCCAGCATCGCGGCGAACGCCAGATACGGGTTGCAGGAGGGGTCCGGGAAGCGTAGTTCGATGCGCGTGCCGCTGGTCTTGCCCGGCGTCGTGCGCGGGATGCGGATGAGCGCGGAGCGGTTGATCTGCGCCCAGCAGACGAACACCGGGGCCTCGTATCCGGGGACGATGCGCTTGTAGGAGTTGACCGAGGGCGCGACGATCGCCGCCAGCGCCCGGGCATGCTCGATCAGCCCGGCCATGAACGAATAGGCCAGCGGCGAAAGCAGGAACTCGTCCTTGGGGTTGTAGAAGAGGTTGGCCCGCTTGCCGCGGCGCGGCGCCCCGAACAGGCTCATGTGGGTATGCATCCCCGATCCGTTGATGCCGAACACCGGCTTGGGCATGAAGGTGGCCGTCAGGTCGTGCATGTTGGCGACCGCCTTGACCGTGTACTTGAAGGCCACCGCGTTGTCGGCCGTGGTCAGGGCCTCGGCGTACTGAAAATCAATCTCGTGCTGGCCGAGGGCCACCTCGTGGTGCCCCATCTCGACGTTCAGGCCCATGGCGATCAGGTTGCTGATGATCTGGTTGCGCACGCGCTGGGCCTCGTCCCGCGCGGAGAAGTCGAAATACGAACCCGTGTCGTAAGGTACCGGGTGGATATCGCCGCCGTCGCGGCGGAAAAGGAAAAACTCGAGTTCCGGACCGGTGTTGAATTCCCAACCGCGCGCGTGTGCCTTGGCGAGGATCCGCTTGAGCGCGCCGCGCGGGTCGCTGTCGAAGGGTTTGCCGTCCGCGCTAAACACGTCGCAAAAAACGCGCGCCCGGCGCCGCTCGGGTTCGCTCCACGGAAAAACGCGGTAGGTTGCAGGATCCACTCGCAGGAGCATGTCGCTTTCTTGAATGCGGGCGAATCCTTCCACCGACGAGCCGTCGAACCAGATGCCGTCGGCGATCACCTCCGGCAGACGGTGCACGGGGATGTCGACGCTCTTGATCGTCCCGACCACATCGGTGAATTGCAGACACACGAATTTGACGCCGTCCTGCCGTGCGCGCGCGACGAGATCGATGGCCATGGGTCCTCCTCCCACGTAGCACTAGGCGCTACCGCGCACGCGGCGGATCCTCCGCCAGGTACGGGTAGGCCGGGGCAGGAGGTGCGCCTCCCGCCCGCGGATGGGTTGTGTGCTTGGTGCGAGTGGTACCGCCACGACCCGGTCCGCTTGTCCCGCACGTCGCCGCGCGGCTTTCGGACCACGGCCATCTTCGGGGGGAGGGAGCCTGTGGCAAGCTCCGGAGGCATCCGCTGATCTAATCGATTTTCTCCCCGGAGAAGTCTCCGGGGATTGGCCCCGCCTCGCGGCGAGGAACCTCCGCCTCGTTGTCTTGCGCCGTCCTGGCCCGCAAGACCCAGACGCTGCACCCCGCGCTACAACTTCGCGCGGGATTATAGCCGCGCGGCGCGGGAGTGTCAATCACCGCGGGCCGGCGCTGGGCTGCGATGGAGGCGGCCTGTCCCATCAGTCGTGGCTGCACTCTCGCCGCGCCGGATGTAGAATGGACTGGATGCACGATAGGGAGGACGCGCCGCGCCCGCCTGCAACGGAACAGCATGGAGGCAGCGATGACGACTGGAGAGCGAGTGGGAGTGGTGACGCACTATTACGACCGCCTGAGCGTGGCGGTGCTGACGCTCACCCGGCCGCTTCACCTGAATGCTGTAATCCACTTCCTGGGGAAATCGACGGACTTCCAACAGCAGGTGACCTCGATGCAGGTGGATCACCAACCGGTCACGGCGGCCGAAGCCGGCGAGGTCGCGCTGGAGGTCAAACAGAAGGTGCGCCCAGGCGACGCGGTCTTCCTTCTTACCGGCGCAGAGTAACCCTCGGCGCATGCACCCGCATAACTCCCCAACCGCGGCGGACGATGCCCGCGGCGTGCTTACCGCGCCGTGGGGTTGAACCATGCCCGAACTCCCCGAACTGGAGATCGTCCGCGAAGTGCTCGAGCGGCGCTTGGCCGGGCGCATCATCGCGCGGGTCACCCTCGATCCGAAAGGCGGTCCGCTCGTCGTGCGTGATCTCTCCGGGCGCGGGTTCGCCGCGAGCCTGACGGGCGAGCATCTCGAGGTATTCGAGCGGCGCGGCAAGTACCTGCTCTTCCACCTCGCCCCCTCGCACTTATGGCTCGTGGCCAACCCCAAACTCGCTGGCCGCTTCCAGTTGTGCGCACCCGGCGAGAAGAAAGCCGGCCCGGTCCACGCCACGCTGCATTTTGAAAACCCCGCCGAAGAGTTGCGCTACGTCGACCAGAAGAAGATGGGCCAGCTCTATCTCACGCCGGACCTGGAGCGCGTGCCGTTGTTCGCCGAGATGGGGCCGGAGGCGCTCGCCGTGTCGCAGGATGAATTCGCGGCGCGCCTGAAGTCGTTGCGCGGCGAGGTCAAAGGTATTCTCGTGCGCGCCGATTTTCTGGCGGGCATCGGCAATGCCTACGCCGACGAAATCCTGTGGGCCGCGCGCTTGAACCCGTATCGCAAGCGCACCAGCCTAACCTCAGATGAGGTGCGAGCGCTGTATGACGCGATGCGCGAGGTTCTGCACAGCTCGATCGAGAAGGTGCGCCAGGAGATGGGCGAAGCGGTGCATCTCAAGCCGCGCGACTTCTTTGCGGTACACATGCGCGGCGGGCAGGCCTGCCCGCGCTGCGCTACTACCATCTCGGCCGTTACCGCCAACCAGCGCATCACCAACTTCTGCCGCACCTGCCAGCCCGGCGGCCTCATTCGCGGTATGTGAAGTGTCCAATCCGACATGGAGAGGGCATAGTATGCCTTACCTGTGCCCGCCGGCTTCGCGTGTCAGTACTCAGCCTGCTGCGCAAACAGTTCGGGATGGATCAGGCGCGCCAATTGTTCCAGTCCGTCGACCATGCGCGGCCCGGGTCGGCTGACCAAGTTGTCATCAAATGGAAACACCGCCTTCAACTTGATGGCCGTCATCGTCCCCCAGCCGGCGCGTGCACTCACCCCCTCGATCGTTGTGCCGTAGGCCGTGTCGCCCAGCAGGATGACCTGCGGGTCCTGGCGCACCAGCTCCTCCGAACTGATCTGAGCGAACTGACTCGAGAGCACCGCGCCCACGTTCGTCCCGCCTGCAGCGCGAATCAAGAGATCGAGGAACGTCCCTGGCCCGGAGGTCCACGGCTTGGTCGGATCGGTGCCATCCAATTCGTAGAACACGCGCGGCGAGGTCGTGGCCGAGCTGAGCTTCTGGCCGACCGCGGTCACACGGTCACGCAGTTCATCCGCCAACCCCTGGGCCTGGGTGCCGCGCCCGGTGAGTGTGCCCAACGATAATACGTTTCCATACAATCCCTCGAAATCATCAGGGTTGATCACCACGAACACGGTGAACCCCAGGCCGCGCAGAGTCTCCACCTGGTCGGGTGAAGTGATCTCCGCCGCCAGGATGAGATCGGGCTCGAGCGCGACCACCGCCTCGGTGTTGAGCTTGCCCATCCCGGTGGCGATCGCAGGCAGCGCCTTGGCGGCCTCGGGGTAGTCGGAGAACTCGTCGCGCCCGACCATCTGCGCCCCCGCACCGATGGCAAAGAGCAGCTCGGTGTTGGAGGGCGCGAGTGAAACGATGCGCTGCGCGGGACGGGCCAGGCGGATGGTCTGCCCGGCGCCGTCGACGGCCTCGACCGTCGGCTGCGGGGGCACGGTGGATGTCGCAGCCGCGAGCGGGTAGACTGCCTGTGTGGGCCCGGCCGGTGCGGGCGGCGCGCCGCAAGCGCCCAAGGTGAAGCCCAATGCGACCACGAGCGAAACACGACGAACGATGATGTGCAACATGCCTGTCCTCCGTGAAGCGGGTGTCGGTCTTGCGATCGACATGCGCCTCGGACGGTTGGGACGAGAAAGCCCCTGTCGATGGACAGGGGCGCAGCAGGGCGAGCCGAAGCTCGGTTCCCGTCCCCTTCCGGCGAGGTATTTGGGAACGCGACCGAGGCGGGCGACCTGGCTTGCCTGGGGCTCAACGCCCCGGGCTCACAGTTGCGCGGCAGCGCCGGACTTGCACCGGCTTCGCCTTTGATCCCTCCCATCCGGGAGAACAGGGAACCTCGGCCGCAGACGTAAGTTGTGCGCGCATTATACACCCGCTGGCGGCCTGATGAGGCTGCGCACCTGCGCTCGATGTAGAATCGGGGCGGGAGGCTAGATGGCGAGATTGCTGATTGAGAACGTAGACATCGTCACCCTTGACCCTCATGGAACGGTGCTGCGCGACAGTTGCCTGGCCGTCGAGGGCCAGAAGATCGCCGGTGTGGGCCAGGCGCCGCTTGGTTTCCTACCCGATGAACGCCTCGACGGTCACAACCACCTGGCCATGCCGGCGTTGTTCAACGCCCACTGCCACGCCGCCATGACTTATGAGCGCGGCTGGGCGGAGGACCTTCCCTTCCCGCGCTGGCTTAACGAGAAGATCTGGGTGGCCGAATCCGCGTTGCGCGACGAGGATGTGTATTGGGGCGCCGCGCTCGCCGCGTGCGAGATGATTCGCGGCGGTGTGGCCGGGTTCAACGACCACTACTTCTACATGGACCGGGTGGCGGAGGTCGTCGAGCAATCTGGAATGAAGGCGGCCTTGGCCTGGTGCGTCTTTGGTATCGGCGACGACAAGGAAATCGGCGGCAACCTGGAGGGGACGCTGCGCTTCATCGAGCGCTGGAGCGGGCGCGCGCAGGGCCGCCTGCGCCTCTTCCTTGGCCCGCACTCACCGTACATCTGCCCGCCGGGATTCCTTGGACGGATTGCGGAGCTCGCGCACGAGCGAAACCTGGGCATCCATATCCATCTTTCCGAATCCGAGGAGCAGGTGGAAAGCTCGATGCGCGCCAACGGCATGAGCCCGGTGGCGCATCTGGATCACATGGGTGTCCTGCAGGCCCCCGGCGGCTGCCTGGCCGCGCACTGCCTCTTCGTCTCGGATGAGGATCTGGATCTGCTCGCGCAGCGCCAGGCCACCGTGGCGCACACGCCCATCACTTATATGAAGCTGGCCATGGGTGTGCCGGACCTCTCGCGGTTTGCGCGCCACAAAGTGAGGGTGGCCATTGGCACCGACGGCCCAGCCTCCAACGCCGATATGGACATGTTCGCCGCGCTACGCCAAACGGCCATCCTGCAAAAGCATGTTCAGCGAGATCCCACGGCCATGCCAGGGGACGTGGTTCTGCGCATGGCCACTCAGGCCGGCGCGCGTGCCATGGGCTTCCCGGGCTCGGGCGTCCTGGCCGAAGGCGCCCCGGCCGATATCGCCCTGGTGGACATGGATCGGCCGCACCTGCTCCCGCGCCATGACCTGGTGGCCAACCTGGCGCACTCGGCCAAAGCCGCGGACGTGACCGACCTGATGGTCGATGGGCGCTGGCTGATGCGCAAGCGCGAGCTGCTGACCCTCGACGAGCAGAAGATCAAGGCCGTGGCCGAGCGGGGGGCACGGCGCCTCGTTTCGCAGGAGATGCACAGCGTGCGTAAGTACGGGGCGTAATCGGGACGAGACGGACGCTGATCGGCGATTCCCCGAGCAACAGATCCCCTGGTCCAGGGTGGCCGCACCACGGTTCGCACCAATTGACCCATCAAAAGATGGCCCTCTCTGAGCGTGGTCCCTCATTTGCGCCGCGCGGCATCTTGCGTACAATTTATCGGATTGGTTAGCCCGGCCACTGTTCCCGCAGGCCAAGCCGGTTCCCGGAGCGTCCCGAATCAACATGTGCGCGCCGGCAGGCGAGGAGCAGGGGGCGGACGCCAACGGGATGCGCTGCTCGCTTTCCTTGGAGAAAGCATGCCGCCAGATCTTGCCGATGTGCCCCTGCTCGACTGCCACATCCACTTCGCCCACCCCGATTACATGCCCGGGCTGCTCGAGATCCTCAATGAGCATGGCGTCCGCAAGTTCAACCTCGTCTGCACTCCCCACCGCGCCCGTCTGAGCCTGGTGCCCGACGCGCTGTATCTGAAATCCCATTACCCTCAACGGGCCTACGTGTTCGGCGGGCTGGATATCTCTCCGCTGTTCCTCTCCCCCGACTCTTGCGGCGTGCTTTTTGCGCAGGATCTCGTGCGGATGAGGGACATGGGCTGCGACGGGATCAAGATGATCGAAGGCAAGCCCGACATGCGGAAGATGTTGCCCATCCCGAACTTCGACTCGCCGGCCTACGAACCCTACTGGGCCGTCGCGGAGGAGAAGCAGGTCCCTCTCATCTTCCATGTCAATGACCCGGAAGAGTTCTGGGATGCCCGCCGGGTGCCTGCCTGGGCGCAAAAGCAAGGCTGGTTCTATGGCGATGGGACGTACATTAACAACGAGGAGCAATACGCACAGGTGGTGAGGGTCCTCGAACGCCATCCGCGCCTGCAGGTTGTGTTCGCCCACTTCTTCTTCATGTCTGCCCAGTTGCCGCGGCTGGCGGCGCTGCTGAATCGCTTTTCACACATGCGCGTCGACCTGACCCCAGGCATCGAGATGTACCGCAACTTTACCCAGAACCCGGATGGGGCGCGGGAGTTCTTCGTGGCCTTCCAGGACCGAATCTTGTTCGGCACCGACATCGGAGCCAAGGCTTTGCTCTCGACGCCCGAGTTGGGAATCGAGCCCCGCGAGAGTTCGCTGCGCATCGAGTTGGTGCGCCGTTTCCTGGAGGCCGACGGCGAATTCACGCTCGAGGCGGAGAACGGTTTCCTTTTCGGCCGGTTTGCCGGGCCGTTCCATGGCCTGGGTCTGCCGGGGCCGATTCTAGAAAAGATCTACTTCCGCAATTTCGAGGACCTGGCTGGGCGCCAGCCGAAAGCCCTGGATCCTCAGGGGATTGTCGCCGAATGCGAGCGCCTGACCGGGCTGATCGGGGTCATGGGTTCCGCCCAGCCGGGTGCTCCTGGGGATGTGTCCATTGCGGCGCGTGTCCGGGAGCATTTCGCTCACCAAATCTGAACTCGGAGAGGAGGCATTCGTGAAAACCATCAAGAAGTGGCAAGAGCCGATTTATGCCATCGGGGGCTTCGGACCAGGGTTCCTCTACCAAGTAGTTCTGACCTATCTGCTCTACTTCTACCGGCCGGCTCTGGCGCGCATCGAGACGGGCGCCCTGATCTTCGCCCCGGCGGCCGCTTTCGCTCTCGGGATGCTGATCGCCCGCATCCTGGACGGCGTGGTCGACCTGCCGATTGCTGCCTGGACCGATAACATGCGCAGCCGCTGGGGCCGCCGGCGGCCGATGATGCTGATCGGCCTGATCCCGGCCGTCATTTGCTTCGTCCTGCTGTGGTACCCGCCCTTTTCCGGCGCCAGCCTGGGGCCGGACGGCCACTGGGGCAACGCGGTTTACGTCGCGGTGGTCAGCTCGCTGTATTTCTTCTTCCACACCTTCATCATCGTGCCCTACCTGGCGGCGCTGTCCGAAATCGTTCCCGACGAGAACTCGCGCGTGCGGGTCGCCAGCTGGCAGACTCTCTTTAGCACCGGTGGCTACGTCCTGACCTTTGTCGTGGCGCCGATGTTGTTTAACCGATTCGGGGTTCGTGGCACAGCCCTCTTGCTCCTGCCCAGCATCGTCACGTTCATCGGGCCGCTGCTGGTCATCAAGGAAGGCCCGACCAACCTCGACAGCGCTACCAGCAAAGTCGAGGAGAGAGTCTCGCTGTGGGACAGTATGAGAATGACGCTCACCAACAAGACCTTCCTGATCTACATGTCTTCGGTGGCGACGTTCTACTTCGGGCTGCAGTTCTTCCTGGGCGGCATCGCCTTCATCGCCGCCGACATGATGGGCATCTCAGACGCCAGCCTGGGCCTGATGAACGCGGCGGCCTTCGCTCCAGTGCCGATCATGCTCATCGTCTTCAATCTGATCACTCGCAAGAAGGGAGCCAAGTACGCGTTCCGTGTCGCGCTGCTGGTTTTCGCCGTGGCCATGCTGCTCTACCCGCTGGGCTGGTCGAAGCTCAACCTGCCGGTGCCGCCAATTGTTGTGGGCATCATTGCCGGCCTGATTGGCAGCTTCTCGATCGGTGCGTTCTTCACAATCCCCTACGCCTTCCCGGCACACATCGCGGCGGTCGAGGCCGAGAAGACCCACAAGAACCGGGCCGGGATGTTTTTCGCAGTTCAGGGCCTGATCAACCAGTTCGTAGGATCGCTGGCCGGGTCGGCTCTCGCGCTGCTGCTGAGTTGGCAACTGGGGGCGGTTGTCATCGGACCCATCGTGGCGCTCACGATGGTGCTCGCGTTCTTCCTTTTTGGGCCCTATCCGCTGGGCAAGCCGTCGGCAGCGCCGGCGAAGTGAATCTGAACCACCGCCCAAACCATCGCTCCCTGCTGCACGCAGGGAGCGATGATTGATTCCCGGCCAGTGCGGTGACGGTCGTCGAATCGGAGGCCGCCAGGATGCGCGGCCAGACAATCACCGGACGGGCGGGGCAACGCACAAGGCGCTGTTAGAATCCATCGTATGCACGATCCGGATCTCGTGATTGTCGGCGGCGGATTGGCCGGCTGCGAAGCCGCCTGGCAGGCGGCCGAGCGCGGGCTGCGCGTGCGTCTTTTCGAGATGCGCCCGGCACGCTCGACCGGCGCGCACACCAGCGACCGGTTGGCCGAACTCGTGTGCTCCAATTCGCTCGGGTCGCTGCAGGCCAACCGCGCCGGCGGCATGCTCAAGGCAGAACTCGAGCGCCTGGGCAGCCTGTTGCTGGAGGCAGCCACCCAGAGCGCCGTGCCCGCCGGGACCGCGCTGGCGGTCGACCGGCAGGTCTTTGCCCAGGCCGTCACCGATCGACTGGCGGCGCACCCGCGCATCGAGATCGTGCGCGAGGAAGTAACCCGGATTCCGAGTGGGCTCGCCATCCTGGCCTCCGGCCCGCTCACTTCGGCCACACTGGCCGAGGCGATTGCTACATTCACCGGCACAGATCACCTGTACTTCTTCGATGCCATCGCCCCCATTGTCAGCGCCGATTCGATCGACATGACCATCGCGTTTCGTCAATCGCGCGGGGGAGAGGCGGATGACTACCTCAACTGCCCGCTCGATCG
>JBGOXY010000072.1:0-10194 GCA_041479415.1 Anaerolineae bacterium | reverse complement strand
TCCAGGCGGCGGATCATGCGCCCGTTGTGGGCGATCGAGATGATTCCGGTTTCCTCCGAGACGACAATCGCCACCGAATCACTGACTTCACTGATGCCGAGCGCGGCGCGATGGCGCAGGCCCATCGTGCGTTCGGGCGAGGGTGAAAGGCTGCCCACCGAGGATAGCGGCACGACACACCCGGCCGCCATTACCACGTCGTCGCGGATGATCACCGCCCCATCGTGTAAGGGCGTACTGGGATAGAAGATCTGCAAGAGCAGCTCAGCGCTCAGGTCCGCCTGCAAGCGCACACCCGTTTCGACGAAGTCTTCGAGGCGCGCATCTCGCTCGAGCACAATCAGCGCCCCATGGCGGCGCTCCGCCAGACGCTGAGCGGCCGTCACGACCGCGCGAACCCGCTGCGGCAATCCTGCAGCAGCGCGTTGCCGACGCAGCCATCCGGCGCGCCCGACTCGTTCGAGCGTGCGCCGGATTTCCGGCGCGAAGACCACCGGCAGCGCGATGAGCAGCGCCGGCAGGGCCGTGCGCAGCAGCCAGGAGAAGGCCGGCAAGCGGGTCATGCCCGAAAGCACGGCCACGATCACGATCAGAATCGCAATACCGCGCAGGACGACGGCCGCCTGCGTGCCGCGGAATTGGGAAAGGATGGCAAAGAAGAGCAGGGTCACCAGCCCGATGTCGATCAGGCTGTACCAATCGAGCCGCTGCACCAGGAAGAGGAGGTTTCCCGAAAGCCCGCTCATGATTCCTGGCAGGCAGCAACTCGCGCGAGTTGCGGGCGCAGCGAAGTCGCGCAGCCGCGATTAGCCGCCACCGGCGCCCTCGAGTTTCTTGAGAAGGGCACGATACTCTTCAACCCCCGCCGGGTTGAGGCCCACGATCGCCCGCACGACAGCGATAGCCTCCTTGGTGTGCCCGGCATCCAGGTGGATCTCGCCCAGGGCATCCATTTGAGACACGGCCTCGGTCACCCGCCCGCGCTGCAGGTAGATCTCAGCCAGTTTTTGACGCAACATGG
The DNA here is from genome assembly GCA_041479415.1 of Anaerolineae bacterium. Lineage (GTDB taxonomy): Bacteria > Chloroflexota > Anaerolineae > Anaerolineales > RBG-16-64-43 > RBG-16-64-43. The sequence goes on along the minus strand of JBGOXY010000072.1, from coordinate 9,173 downwards.
GCGTTTCGGCGCGCAGGCGCACCATCTCCTCGAGCCAGGTGACCACCTGGTCGGCCCGGCCCTGGCTGTTCCACTCGGCCACGATCGAATCAAGCATAGACTGCGCCTCGTTCGTTCGCCGCAAGCGGAGCAAGAGTTCCACCACCTGGGTCGAGGCGCGTTCGTCGGAAGGATCGAGCTCATGCAGTTGCGAGAATGACAGCAGAGCCGATCGCCAATCCAGCCGTTGCAGGTTCAGATCTCCCAGGCGGTAGAGCAATTGAATCTGCCAGGAGGCATCCACTCGATTTGCGCGAGCCAGCTGCAAGGCATTCTCATAGCACAGGCGGGCTTTTTCTTGTTCCGCCAATTGCGAATAGGTTTCGCCGAGGTCGAGCGATTGGCTCAGCGCGCCGCGCAGGTCGCCCTGCGCCGTGAGAAGTTTGATCAGCTCGAGGCGCGCCTCGATGTCCATCGGGTTGAGCTGCAGGATGCGCTCGAGCACCCGCCCGGCCTGAGGCTTCTCGCCGCGCGCCACGTAGGTGCGGGCGATGATGGTGAGCTTCTGCAGGGCGGCCTCCTGCATTCCTTCGCGCAACTGGATTTCGGCGATACGCTGATGGAGCGGCAGGTAGGAGGGTCCATGGTCGAGGGCGAACATGGCCTCTTCCATGGCGGTCCGCATCAGTCCTCGGCGGAGCGCCGTCTCCACGTGAGCCATCGCCTCGATCAGCTGCTGCGGTCGGCCGAGCGAGAGCATGGCAGCCAGCGGCACCACGCCTTGCCCATCGGATTGCGAGTCGAGCTGCGCACGCGCCAAGCGCAACCGGCTTTCCCAGTCGACGCCGCTCATCAAGGACTCGATGCGCTCGCAGCTCTCCTGCCACTTGGCCGCATCCTGGCTCTTCTCATCCACTTCGAAGAAGGTTTCATACTGGCGCTGCAGCGCATCGCGCTGCTCGGCGGCGACGGTGCGCAAATCGGCCATACGCAGCGCAGCCAGGTAATGGCCCACTGCCTTGAAGGATTGGTTGAGCCGGCCCAGCGCGAAGCCCAAACCGTAGTGCGCGCCCATGCCCAGTTCGGGGCTGTCGACCGCGCGCTCCAAGGCGGGCACGGCCCGGGCGGGTTCGCCCAACGCCAGACGCAACGCGCCGAGCATGAAATGGGCTGCCGGGTAATCGCACCCGGCGCGAATCGACCGCTCCAACGCGCCGCAGGCCTCTTGCTGGCTGCCCCGGGCAAAGGCGTCGATCGCCTTGGCCAATTGCACCAGCACCTCGTCGTGCGACCCGCTCTCATCGATAGTCGCATCGCGGTCGAACTCTTCCAGCCCGGCGCGGCGCGCCGCGGCCGGCTCGCGCGTCGACTCAAAAGTCAGATTTGCTAGGATGGCTAAGGCCTGAAGCTGGGCGTCCTCGAAGGCATTCGCCGGAGGTTCTTCTTCGGGCTTGGGCCCGGGTTCGCCCATCGGTGCCGGGGCCGGGGCCGGTTTGGGAGGCACCAGCGGCGCCGTGCCGCGAAGGCGCAGGGGTGGAGGCACCGCCAGCATCTCTCCGGCCTGCAAGGCGGTGCGCGCCCGCGCCACTTGCTGGTTGGCCGGCTGCAGACGGATTGCCTGATCAACGGCTTGCAGCGCCTTGTCGCGCTGGTTGTTCTTCTGCAGAATGGCCGCCAGCGCCAGATATTCCGTCAGGGCATGTAGCGTGCGGCCGGTGCGTTCGAAGGACAATGCCAGTCGCGAGCGCGCCAGCAAGTTTTCAGGCGCGAGGCGGGCCGCCGCCAGCCAGTCGTCCATGGCCTTTTCGCCCTCGTGCCGGCCGAGATACAACTCGGCGGCCGCCATGTAGCCGCGTATCGCCTCGGGAGCGCGCCCCTTGCGCTCGAGGATTTCGGACATCTTCTCTTGCGGGATAGGATTGCTGGGATCGGCCGTGGCCGCCTGCTGGTAGGCGGTCAGAGCCAAATCGAGCTGGCCGTTTTGTACATAGGCCAGCCCAAGGTGCTCGAGCGCAGTCGCATCGCCGGGAAACTCCTCAAGCGCGCGGCGGTAGGCCGCAATTGCATGCTCCCACTTCTGGTCCCATGCCGCGCTGTTGCCCTGGCGCAGTGCCTGCTCGTATACCTCGCGACGTCCGGGCATGTTCTTCGCTCGTAGGAAGGGGTCGCAGACAGTATAGCACAGCCATCCCAGGCCCCTCGCGCCGCGCGAAGTTAGAAACCCTCGAGTTTGGAGAGGTCGATCACACCTTGCGGCAAGCGCGCGATGCGTTGCAAGAGGCCCAACCGGTTCTCGCGCAGCATGCGGTCTTCGGCCATGACTAGCACGTCCTCAAAGAAGGAGGACACGGTCGGGATGATCGGAACGAACGCCGAGAGGAAACGATGCGCGCCGAGTGCGCCTTTCTCCCGCCACGCCGCCACCTGCTGCTCCAGGGGTTGCAGCGCCTGCCACAGCGCGCTTTCCGCCGGGTGCGCAAAGCGGCCCGGGTCCACGGGGAAGGATTCCTTCACCTCCCGCGTGATGCGCACGCAACGAGCGTAGGCGGCCAGCACCTGCGGCCATTCCGGCCGCGCGACCCAGGCGGCCAGCTCGTGGGCGGCCTGTCGCGCGAGTGCCGGGTTGTGGGCGCGCTCGCCCAGCACGGCTTCCACGATGTCGTAGCGATAGCCCTGGTCCGCCAGCACCCCGCGCAAGCGTCCGGCCAAGAACTCGAGCACCCGGCTCTTCACTTCGGGGGTTACCCTCACCGGTTGCGCCTCGGCCGCAAGGTCCACCGCCGCGCGCAGGTCGAGCGCCAGGTTCCTGCCGAGCAGGACTTGCAGGATGCCCAGTGCCGCGCGGCGCAGCGCGAAGGGATCGCGCGCGCCGGTCGGCGCAAGGCCTACAGCGAAGAGCCCCGCTAGAGAATCCAGGCGGTCGGCCAGGCCGACCACTAGCCCGGCGCCTGATGCAGGCAGCACATCCTCCGCGCCGCGCGGCAGGTAGTGTTCGAATATGGCCTGCGCCACCTGCGGGCTCTCGCCCGAGTCGAGTGCGTAGGTGCGCCCCATGACCCCTTGCAGCGAGGTCATCTCGATCACCATCTGGGTAGCCAGGTCGGCCTTGCACAAGAAAGCCGCGCGCAGGGCCGTCTCCACCTCGCCAGGCTCCAGCCCAACGAGCGGCGCGAGGTGCTGGGTCAGCAGGCGGATGCGCTCGCTCTTTTCGAGCATCGAACCCAGCTTGTTCTGGAAAGCGAGCGTTGCCAGCCTCGGGCGGAAGGCCTCGAGTTTGTGCTTGCGGTCTTCGCGGACGAAGAAATCCGCGTCGGCGAAGCGCGCCCGCAACACATGTTCGTTCCCCTCGCGTACCTGGTCCAATCCGTGCGCGTCGCCATTGCGCACAGCGATGAAGTAAGCCATGAGCTTCCCCTCGTGCTCCGCCAGGGGCCGCAGAGCAGGCTCCACCGGGAAGTAGCGCTGGTGGCGTTTCATCACCGATACCAGCACCTCCGGCGGTAGCGCAAGGAAGGCTCCGTCGAACTCCCCGCGCAGGGCCAATGGCTGCTCGACCAGGTTGGCCACCTCGCGCAGCAGGTCCGCATCCTCGCCCACCCGGCCTCCGATCTCAGACGCCAGGCGATCGATCTGCTCGCGGATCATTGTGCGTCGCTCGTCCGGATCGAGGACGATCCCCTGTCCAGCAAGCTTCTTCGCGTAGTCCGCCGCGTTGCGCACCTCGAATTCGGCCGGGCTCTCCCAGCGCAGGCCATGCGTCGTGCGCCCGGCGGCGAGTCCGGCGTACTCGAACGGGATCACCCGCTCGCCATAGAGCGCCAGCAGCCAGCGGATGGGCCGCGAGAAGGCAGGTACGTTCTCGGCCCAGCGCATGGGCCTGTCGAATCGAATTCTTTCCAGCCAACGGGGCAGCGCCTCGTTCAAGACCTCGGCGGTCGAGCGTCCGCCCACGCGCCGGGTGAACGTGACGTGTCTCTTCCCTCCCACCTCGCTTAGCAGACCGCGGTTGAGCAACTCGTTCGGCACGCCCATCTTGCGCGCCCATCCCAGCAACGCCGGCGTAGGCTGGCCGTGGGCATCGAAGGCGGCCGCCTCGTGCGGGCCGCGCTCCACCTTTTCGCTTTCCGTGCTCGCCGGGGCGAGGTCCTCCACCCGCACGATGAGGCGGCGCGGTGTAGCGGCGACGCGCACGGCACCGTGCGCAAGATCATTGGCCGCCAGCACATCGCGCTCGAAGGATTCGCGCATCCAATGCTGCGCCGTCTCAAGGTCATCCGACGGCAATTCCTCCACGCCGACCTCGAGCACGAATGGTGCGGCCTTCTTGGGGGCGGCTCCCAATTCCACGGCGGACTTTGGCGTGGAACGCGCCCCGGGGAACTTGCCGACGAGCGGAAAGCCGGCCTGTTCGCGCTGTGCCAGGTAAGCCTGGGCCACCTGCGCGGCCAGTTCGCGCATGCGGGCAAAGAACTGGGCGCGCTCGGTGACGCCGACCGCGCCGCGCGCATCCAGGACGTTGAACGTGTGTGAGCACTTGAGCAGGTAGGTGTGCGCCGGCAGCACCAGGCCGGTGGCGAGTGCGGCGCGTGCCTCGCCGTCGTAGTGGGCGTACACCTCGCGCAGGCGCTCGACGTCCGCCACCTCGAAGTTGTAGCGGCTGTTTTCAACTTCGCTCTGCAGGAACATCTCGCCGTAGGTGAGCTCGCCCGTCCAGCGAATATCCTTGAAGTGCGTGGTGCGCTGCAGCGCCATGAGAATGCGTTCGATGCCGTAGGTGATTTCGACCGAGGGCACCTTGAGCTCGATGCCCCCTGCCTGCTGGAAGTAGGTGTACTGAGTGATCTCCTGGCCGTTCAGCCAGACCTCCCAACCCAGCCCCCATGCACCGAGCGCCGGGGCCGCCCAGTTGTCCTCCACAAAGCGAACATCGTTATCGCGTAGCGAGACGCCCAGCGCTTCCAGACTCTGCAGGTAGAGTTCCAGCGGGTTCCCCGGATCCGGTTTGAGGATCACCTGGTACTGGAAGAACTGCCCCAGACGGTTCGGGTTTTCGCCGTAGCGACCGTCGGCCGGCCGCACCGAGGGCTCCATGTAACCGACTCGCCATGGCTCGGGGCCGAGCACGCGCAGGAAGGTGGCCGGGTTCATCGTGCCTGCCCCGACCTCGGTGTTGACCGGCTGCCAGAGCAAGCAACCTTGCTTGGCCCAATAGGCTTGCAGCGCGAGGATCACTTCCTGGAAAGTTGGGGCGGCCATGCTCGCGTGTGGTTATCCTTTGCGCGCGCGGAGGGTGAGAAGCGGCGCACGGAGAGATTATAACAAGGGCAGTTGCCCGCAGGCGCCGCCGACCCGCTTGAGGGCTTAGCACGCATTACCTCTGCCCGCGTGCGTGCGGCACTCGCACTTTTCCCGCGCACGACGGAGGCGGCCGGTCTTGCGACGCCGCGGCGCAGGCCGCCGGAGTCGCCACCCCGCATCCCCCTCGCACTCACTGCGCCGGCTATCGGCCCAGCGAGGCGCAAGGGGCTTAGCAGGCTGCTGAAAACAAGATCATCCCCCTCAAACCCCCACCCCTGACCCCTCCCCCGGCGAACTGGGGGGTCAGCGCGAGGTCCTCAGGCCGGGGGAGGGGAGAGGCTATCAAGGAAGCGGGGGGCCGAGGGCCCCCCGCTTCCTTGAGTTTCTCCACCCCCTCTCCGCCAGGCTCCGCTTTGTCGAAGAAAGTTGTGAGGCGGAGAGGGGATAGGGGGTGAGGCAGGAGATGGTTTCTCCGCAAGCTGCAAATGTCCCTGTCCAACTCTCTCAGGCTGATCGCCCAGCACTATGTTTTGGAAGTGGGCACGGCGCGCGCCACCTCGTGCAGGAAGTCGGCCGAGCGAATGGGCCGTTCGAGGTGGAATTGCGTGTACTTGCGGAGCAACATCTCTACTTCGATCAACACCCCCGGGCGGATGGTGAGATCGACAACCGCGGCCAGCGCCTCACGCTGCAAGTGGCGCATCACCTTAAGCGCAGGCAAAGAAAGGGGCAGGCATTCGGGGGTCAACTTCGCGCAGCGCGGGCACACCACCCCGCCCAGGCCGGGGTTGAAGTGCTGGTCCTCCGCCACGATGGTTTCCGTGCCCACCACGCACGTGTGCAGCTGCGGGCGATAGCCCATGATCTCCAGGAGCCGCAGATCGTAGAAGCGCAGCACCACATCCGGCGCGGGCACCACGCACAACCTCTCCAGCGTCTCGCACAACAAGGCATACGCGGCCGGGCCGCCCGCTTCATCCGGCGAAAACCGATCGAGCATTTCAACCACGTAGGAGGCAGCCGCGGACCGCAGCAGGTCGTCGCGCAGCGGGCGGTACGCGTCCAATGTCTCGGCCTGAGTGATGATATCCAACTCGCGCCCATGCGCCACGAGCAGCATGCTGCGCATGAAGAGCTCCAGGTGGCCGGCCTTTCGCGAGCGCGGTTTACGGATGCCCACCGCCTTGGCGCGGAACTTCCCGCGCTGCGGTGAGAACAGCGTGAGGATGCGGTCGGCCTCACCCCAACTGCGGCGGCGTAGGACGATGGCCTCGGTGCGGACGACGTGTTCGCGAGGGCTCACGGGTGAACGTGGGCGCGGCTACCGGCCGCGCAGATTCGAGGCGCCGAAGGCATGCGGCAGCAGCCCGCCCACGGTGGTCTCGATGCTCACGTGGCCGCTCTCATCGACGATGGCTACTTCGGTTTCGAGGCCAAATTCCGCCAGCGCCTGGCGGCACGAACCACAGGGTGTCCCGCCATCGCGGGTCAGCACCACCAGCGCCGAGAAGCGCCGCTCGCCGGCTGCGACGGCTGCGAAAAGTGCTACCCGTTCCGCACACAGGCCGGTCGGATAGGCCGCGTTCTCGACATTCGCCCCACCAAAGACCGCCCCCGACTCGGCCAAGAGCGCCGCGCCGACGGCATAGCCAGAATACGGGGCATAGGCATGGGCACGCGCCTCGGCCGCCCGCCGGGTCAGTTGTTCGCGTATCTCAGGCTTCACCTTACACCTCCGACTCGGGCACCGGAGCCTGGGGCAGGCGCACGGCGCGCACGCGGCGGATGCGGCGCCCCGCCACTTGCTCGACAATCCAGCGGAAGCCTTCTACCCACACCGACTCGCCGCGCTCGGGGACTTTGCCCAACTGAGCATAAAGCAGACCGCCCAGCGTATCACCGAACTCATCCGTCAGGTGGACACCCAGTTCCTCGTTGACCTCGTTTACGTTCAGCCCAGCGTCGAGTAGATACTCGTCTTCTCCGGTGCGAACGATGGCTGCTTCCTCGGCCCCATCGTACTCGTCGCGTATCTCTCCAACGATTTCCTCCAGCAGGTCTTCGATGGTGACCACCCCCGCGGTGCCGCCGTATTCATCCACCACCACGGCCATGTGAATGCGCTGCGACTGGAGCTCCGCCAGGAGTTCGTCGGCCTTCTTGGCCTCCGGTACAAAGTGCACCGGGCGCAGGATGTCGCGCAGCGCCACCGGGCGCCCTTCGCGCGTTGCACGCAGCAAGTCCTTGACGTGGACCAGACCGATCACGTTGTCCACGCTGTTCTCATAGATCGGCAGTCGAGAATGCCCGTGTCGAATGGCAATGTCGACCGCTGCCGGCAGCGGCATCTTCACCTCGACGGCCTGGATATCGATGCGCGGGACCATGACCTCGCGCACCAGCGTGTCGCCGAGTTTGAAGATGGAGTAGATCATCTCCTTCTCTTCTTCCTCGATCGCCCCGCCCTCCTCGCCGGCATCCACCAGGGTCTTGATCTCCTCCTCGGTCACGACCGCTGGCACGCCGCGCGGGCCAATGCGCCCGCCGCCGACGCGTAGCAAGCTCCAGGTGAACGGCCAGAAGATGATCTCGGTCAGACCGATGAGCGGGGCCAGCGTCAGGCTTACGGCCTCCGGCGCGCGCAGAGCCATCGATTCGGCCACCACCTCGCCCAGCGCGATCAGCGCCGCCAGGAGCAGCACCGCAACCAGCCAACCCCAGCCTGTCAGGTCGCGGCCCGGCAGCACGACCGCCCACAGGCCCGTGAACACTTGCGCCGCGGTGAGGCAAACCGCCACGCGGCACACCATTTGGGCGCCGCGCGAGGCGGCGATCAGGCGGGTTGACTCATTCGCCAGGCGCAGCGCCAGGCCGGCCCCGCGCCGCCCCGCATCGCGCCATTGCTCGAGGAGCGTCCGCCGGGCATTGACCATCGCCGCCCGGCCGGCAGCCAGCAGCAGGTTGAGGGCGTAAAGCAAAAGCGCAGTCGTCCAGGGGAAGTTGGGCATGGCGCGTCCGTTGGTGCCGGCTACTCTTTGGCGGGCGCAAGCCGGCGGATGGCACGCGCCGGCATGCCCACGGCCAGGGTATGGTCGGGTACATCCCGCGTCACGACGCTGCCCGCGCCGGTGCGTGCACCGCGGCCGATCTTCACCGGGGCGACCAGCATCGTATCGCTGCCGATGAACGCCCCATACCCGATATCGGTGGGATTCTTCTTCTGCCCGTCGAAGTTGCAGGTAATCGTTCCGGCACCGATATTGACCTCGGCCCCGATGTGCGCATCGCCGATGTAGCTGAAGTGGCCCATCTTCGTCCCTGGCCCGAGGGTGGAGTCCTTGACCTCGCCGAAGTTGCCCATGTGAACACCGCGCTCGAGCACCGCTCCCTTGCGCAGGTGAGCAAATGGACCCACGCTCACCTCATCCGCCAGCTGGGCCCCCTCCACGATGGCTACCTCCACCCGGCATCGGTCACCCAGGATCGCATTGCGCAGCGTCGTGTCGGGGCCGATCTGGCAGCCCCGCCCCACGCGCGTGGTGCCCTCCAAGCGAGTATTCGGCAGCAGCACCGTGTCGGCGCCAATCTCCACCCCGGCCTGGACGTAGGTGGTGGCTGGATCGATCATCGTCACGCCGGCTTCCATCCAGCGCCGATTGATGCGCGCACGCAGCGCGGCCTCGGCCTCGGCCAGGTGCACGCGCGTGTTGACCCCGATCCACTCGCTCGGGTCTTCGATGGCTGTGGCCAGTACACCGCCGGATTGCGCCGCGGCCATTTCCACAAGGTCGGTCAGATAGAGCTCGCCTTTAGGCGAAGGCCGAACATGCGCGAGAGCCCGCCAAAGCCAGGACTCACGCGCGACATAGACCCCGGGGTTGATTTCGAATAGTCCT
>JBGOXY010000071.1:0-10356 GCA_041479415.1 Anaerolineae bacterium | reverse complement strand
TGCAGGCGGAGGTCGGGCGCGAGGCGAAGGGCCCAGGTTCATCGGCCTCCGTTCCTCAGTAGTCGCGGCTCCTTGCCGTACGGTTAACCGCATCGCATCGACGATTGAATCAGTTCGGGCATGGCATGCCGTGCCCGAACAGAGAAAAGAACCGGAGCACGGCATCGCCGTGCTCCATCGTTAGATTCCCTGGGGACGTGGAGCGTGCGGCCCGCGGCGTTCGGCCACGACCTCAAGCGTGTTGCGCGCCGGTCAATGTGAGGACGGCGGGCTGGAGCGAGCGAGGCGCGAAACCCTGGCCCCGCTTCAACAGCAGATCGAGCTCCCCTGGAACGGCGAGCAGGCCAGCGCGCGCGAGGCGCACTGATGCGGCCCGTCTTCTATTTGAGTTCGTCGTCGATGATGGAGGCGAAGGCTTCCAGAGGTTGGGCGCCCACCAGCGGGCGGCCATTGATGAAGAAAGTGGGCGTTCCGCGAACGCCGAGTTCGTAGGCATCTTGCAGGTCGTTATCCACTTCGTCGTTGGTTGCACCGCGCGCAACGCAAGTGGCGAAGCGCTCGAGGTCGAGCCCCAGCTGCTGGGCGAAAGCGGTGCGCGCCTCGGCGCCCAGTCCAACCTCACTGGTGAAGAGCAGGTTGTGGTATTCCCAGTACTTGCCTTGCTCGCCGGCACATGTGGCGGCGATGGCCGCCGGGCGCGCTTCGGGATGGATCTCGTCGAGCGGGAAGTCGCGATACACGAAGCGCACTTTGGCGCCGTAGGTGGCGATAAGTTCACCGAAGACCTGCGCGTGCCACACTCTGCAGTACGGGCACTGGTAATCGCTGAACTCGATAATCGTTACCGGCGCATCCTTGGCACCCAGCATCGGGTCGTCGTCGACGCTGACCTGGACCCGCGAGGGACCATCGCCGGCGGCGGCCTGGTTCGCGGCGGGCGGGGAGGCAATGCCGCGCACGACGTAGCCCGCGCTGAAGGCGATGACTGCGAGCAATAGGCCGCCCACGATCAGGCGCAGGCCGCGGGTCGCTGGGGCTGAGGGTGGGGTCACTTCAGAAGTCATGGCCGCGATTGTATCATGCCGCCCAAGTTCGTTAAGGTTTGAGAATGCAGATGGTATAATTCGCACAATGGCCGCATCACCAGGTTGGTTGGATGCGCTGCAGCGCACGCGTCGAGCCGCATTCGGGCGGCTCGCGGCACTTCTGGGTGCAGGCGAGATCACCCCGGCCGTTTGGGAGGAAGTGGAGGCGCTGCTCATCCAGGCGGACCTGGGCCCGACTCTGGCCTCCAAGATCCGCCGCGAACTCCAATCCGAGAGCGGACAATTTGGTCTCGCGCGCAAAGAAGAGCTGCAGCGAGCTTTGCGAGCCCAGCTTATCGGCCTACTTTCGTCAGCGGAGGAGTTCGTCCCCTCCCAGCGCCCGTCGATCATCCTCGTGGTTGGGGTCAACGGCTCAGGCAAGACGACCACCATCGCCAAATTGGCCCAGCGCTTCCGCACGCACGGCCATTCGGTGTTGCTGGCGGCTGCCGATACGTATCGAGCGGCGGCCACGGAACAGCTCGGGGAATGGGCGGCGCGCACGGGCGTGGAGGTGGTGCACGGAAAGGCGCAGGGCGACCCGGGCGCCGTGGCGCACGATGCCGCCCAAGCCGCGCTGGCGCGGGCGATCGACATTCTCCTGGTCGATACAGCCGGACGCCTGCATACGCGCTTCAACCTGATGGAGGAACTCAAGAAGGTGCACCGCGTTCTGGGCAAGGTAGTGGCAGGTGCACCCCATGAGACCTGGCTGGTGCTCGATGCGACAGGTGGTCAGAATGCTCTGTTTCAGGCGCGTGCCTTCAAAGAGGCGGTCAAGGTGACGGGCGTCATTCTGGCTAAACTGGATGGCTCGGCCAAGGGCGGGATGGTCTTCGCGATCCAGGAGGATCTCGGTCTGCCGGTGCGTTACGTCGGGCTAGGAGAAAGTAGCACCGACCTGGCCCTCTTCGATCGAGAGCGTTTTGTGGACGGACTGCTGGCGGTCGAAGGCGCGCCGCTCGGTCCGCTCGCGGGATAAGAGAGGATGCAATGGACGACCTTGCCGGACGCTTGAGTGTGACGCGCAGCAGACTCCAGAACCTTCTGGTGAGTCTTTGACCTGCCCAAAAAAGAGAAAACCATGGCTGCGCTCGAAGTGCGCGCGGCCGACCCAAACCTGTGGCAGGACTCGAAGCAAGCCCGCGCGGTGATGCAGGACTTGGCGCGGGTGCGCGCCACGGTGCAGGCCTGGCGCGGACTTGAGCGCCGCGTGGCCGAAGCCGACGAGCTGGCCGGGCTGGGCGATGAGGGCCTGCAGGCTGAACTCGAGCGCGAGGTCCTGGCCATCGAAGCGGAAATCGACCGGCGCGAGCTGGAGGCCATGCTGGCGGGCCCTTCCGATGCGAGCAACGCCATGCTGGCGATCCACGCCGGGGCGGGCGGGACCGATGCGCAGGATTGGACAGCGATGCTGCAGCGCATGTACTTGCGCTGGGCTGAAAACCACGGCTGTGAAGTTGAAGTGCTCGACCTGACCGAAGGTGAAGAAGCCGGCATCAAGAGCACTACCCTGGCCATCAACGGCGAAAACGTGTACGGCTACTTGCGCGCCGAAAAGGGCGTGCACCGCCTGGTCCGTCTTTCACCGTACGACTCGGCCAACCGCCGCCATACCTCCTTTGCGCTGGTGGAGGTTTACCCGCAGGTAGAGGATCCCGGGGAGGTTGAGATTGCGCCGGGCGACATCCGCATCGAGACCTACCGCGCCTCGAGCGCTGGCGGGCAGAACGTGCAGAAGAACGAGACAGCCATCCGCATCACGCACCTGCCGACGGGTATCGTCGTCACCTGCCAGAACGAGCGCTCGCAGACCCAGAATCGCGAGAACGCGATGCGCGTGCTACGCGCGAAACTCGTAGACGTGCAGCGCGAGGCGCAAGAGCGGCAACTGGCCGAGATCAAGGGCGCGCACATCAAAGCCGAATGGGGCAACCAGATCCGCTCCTATGTGCTTCACCCGTATCAAATGGTGAAGGATCACCGCACCGAATACGAAACCGGCAATACGGCGGCGGTGCTCAACGGCGAGATCGACCCCTTCATCGAGGCTTACTTGCGCTTCACCCTTGGCGAGAAGCTGTAGGCGGCCCGCGAACCACGAATACATGGAGAAGCGGGGGCGCGCCATTGTGCCTCGCTCGCGCTGACCCGCCCTCCGCACACAAGCCTGCGCGTCACACGCTGTTCGTGTTTGGCTCGTTTCAATGTGCTCGTCATTTCCATGCGATCCTGATGGGAATCCACGTAACAGCACGGGGCGGCCTCGATCGAGGCCGCCCCGTGCTGTTTCATTCCGAAACGCAGCTACCGCGGGCTCGGCGCGGACGGGCTACTTGGCAGCCGATTGCACGGCCGGCCGGGCTTGGCGCCAGTTGACCACTCCAATGCCTGCGACGATGAGAGCGGACCCCACGATGAGGCGCCAATCCGCGTGCTCGCCAAGGAACAAGATGCCCAAAACGAGGCCCACCACCGGGAAGACATAGGTCACCATGGTCGAACGCGTGGGGCCCCACTGGCGAATGAGATGGAAATACAGAAGGTACGCGATGCACGAGCCGAGCAGCCCAAGCCAGACGAGGGCCACCCAGGTGATCGGCAGCACGGGAAAGCGCACGGGCGATTCGAAGACGGGCAACGCCAGCCACATGAAGAGATCGGCGGCTATAAGCGGCAACAAGGCATTTGCGATTGGCGCCAGGTTGCGCACTTGAGTCCGCGCAAACACCGAGGCACCGGCGTAAGAGAGGGAGGCAAGAATGACTGCGCCCTGGCCGAGCAGGCTGGCGTGAATCGTACCTGGCTGCAAGTCTTTGCTCAGTAGGACCACCACGCCGGCAAAGCCGACGGCCAGCCCCAGCACGCGCGGCAGCGTGATGCGGTCATCGTGCAGGGCAACGTGGGCGATGAGAATGGTGAACAACGGCACCGTGCCATTGAGAATCGATGCCAACGAAGAAGGGATGCGCGTCTCGCCCCATGAAATCAAAACGAACGGAACGGCCGTGTTGATCAGGCCGAGTACTGCCATGGCCAGATAGGTGCGCGGCGCCCGGGGAAGTGCGGGCCTCGCCACCGCGGCCACCAGCGCCAGGCCGAGCACACCGATAAGCACGCGCAACGAGACCAGCATGAACGGGCCGATCTCCTGGACGGCGATGCGGATCCACAAGAACGACGAACCCCAGATCAATCCGAGCAGCCAGAAGGCAGCCCAATCCTTCCAACGATTCACGAAAACCTCTCTTCGATCGTCACCGATCGTGCGGTGGGAGCGCGTGGATGTGGGATGGAATGAGGATGGGCGCGGTGGGACCCGGTTATGCGCCCTCGAGGCGCAATAGCCAGCGTTTGACCGCGACGCCGCGCGCGGCGGAGTAGCCGCCGAGCGCGCCGCGCGCGCCGAGCACGCGGTGGCACGGGATGACCAACGGCAGCGGGTTGGCGCCCAGCGCCTGCCCGACCGCGCGCGCAGCCTGCGGCCGGCGCAGTTTGCGGGCTATTTCGCCGTAGCTCGCCGTCTGGCCATAGGGGATACGCGCCGCCGCGCGCAACACGGCGCGCTGGAAATCGGTGAGCCCGCGAGTATCCAGCCGCAGGCGGAAGGTGCGGCGGCGGCCGTGCAGGTAGTCGCCAACCTGGCGGGCAGCCGCGCCGGCCGCCCCGCGGCGCTTCTCGGGCAGCGTGCCCAGGCGGCGGGCCACGCCCAGTGCGAAGCGCACGGGTGAACCGCCCAGACCGATGGCCACCAACCCGCGCGGGCCGGCAGCCAAATGCACCTCGCCGATCGGCGTGCGCACGGTCTCGTAGGCGATCTTTTCTGTGCTCCTCATCTCAGCCTCCCTTGGCGTTGAGGCATTAGACCATGCGGGCGAGTCACTGTCAATTGGCCGCAGGTGATATTCGGCGCAAGCCGCGGCGCGGCGCGAGAGACTGCGCGCATCGAGGATTCCAAAAAACGGCCATGCTATAATCGCGATGAAGCCCGTCCACATCGGAGCCCCCCTTGTTGCAAGCCCTATCGGTAGAGCAAACTATCGGCTTGGCCTCCGGCCTGCTCCTTGCAGGCGCGGCCGTCGCGCTGTTGGCGGGGCTGGCAAAGCTGCGCGGCGCGCGCAACCGGCCCTTCTATCTTCTGCGACGCGAAGCCTCGCAGGCCGGCTGGCGCATGATCTTCCTGGCCGGCGGGTTCGCGCTGCTGGCCTTCGTCGTGCGGCTGTTCGGAGCTCCGACCGTCTTCCGTTACGTTCCGCCGACGCCGACGCGCACCGGCACGCCCACCATCACCCTCACTCCGTCGATCACCCTCACCCCCTCGCGCACGGTCAGCCCCACCATCACTGGCACACCCGAACCGACCAACACACTGCCCCCCACGCCGACTCCGCGGCTGCCCTCGTCGCTACTCTCCTCATTCACCGGAATTGTCACCCCGCTGCCCGAAGCGGTCATCAGCCCGGTGACTGCAGCACGCTCGTTCACCCGCGATTACCGGCCGCTGACCAACACCGACGTGTTCTTCAACCCGATTCGGCGCATGTACGGCTTCTTCTCATATGACAATATGTCGGACGGCGTGCAGTGGACGGCCATCTGGTATCGCGACAACGTGGTGGTCTACTACGAAACCGCCCCGTGGGACATCGGGCGGGGGGGATACGGCTTCACCGTGTGGGATGTGACTCCGGACTTCTTCTTGCCCGGGGCGTATGAGATTCAGATATTCATTGGGACGGAGTTTAAGTCCGGTGGACGATTCACGATTGTCGGCGCGCCGCCGACCGCCACCATCACGCGCACACCGACGAGCACGCCCACGCCCTCGTTGACCCCCAGCCGCACGCCCACTCGGCCGTCGACGCGCACGCCCACACCGACCAACACACGCGCGCCCACCGTGACTGAGGCCACGACCACGCCGCGGCCCACCGCCACCAAGCGCCCAACGCTCACGCCTAGCCCCTCCTCCACGCTCTGGCCATCACCCACGCCCGACCGGCGCTAACGCTCGATCAGGGCGGCATCTTCGATTCTCTTGAGGCCCTTGTCCCTGCGTGATTGAGGCGGGGACCCATGACGATCGAACGCCAGCTCGTGGTTGGAATCCACAAGCGACATCAAACCATTCAAGACCGCGGGGCACGCCATGGCGTGCCCCAACACGATCTGGGAATGAATTCTCGCCGTCACCGCGTTGGCAGCGTGCCATCAGCGATCAGCGTGATCCGCGCCGGTCATCCTGCGGAGGGCGGGAATGCTGCGGCGCGTTTGGCACGCGCCTCCCTGCTTCTCTCAGAAACCGGATCTATGGATTGGGGGCGGGCGGATGGCTGAGCGCCACGGCCAAGCGCGCCGCATGCATGGCGTTGTTGCGCAACAGGGCGAGATTCGCGCTGAGGGTCTTGCCGCCGCTCCTGCGTGCGACGCGCGAAAGAAGGAAGGGCGTCACCTGATTGCCGCGGATGCCTTCCTTCTGTGATTCATCGAGCGCTTCGCGAATGAGCTGTTCCATCTCGTCGTGGGCCAGTGCCGCATCGGCGGGGCACGGCACGGTGAGCAGCACGCTGCCACTGCGCGGGAGTTGCCAATGATGGCGTGCGAAGGCGGCGGCCTGCTCCACATTGTCGACGCGCAGGCTCACGCGCAATCCCGAGTCGCGCGAATAGAAAGCGGGGAAGTTCTCGGTCTGATAGCCGAGCACCGGGACGCCGAGGGTTTCGAGCACTTCCAACGTCGCGGGCAGGTCGAGGATGGATTTGGCGCCGGCGCACACGACCACCACCTGCGCCTGGGCCAGCTCGGGCAGATCGGTCGAGACGTCGTGCGGTTCGCGATGCACGCCGCCGATGCCGCCGGTGGAGAACACGTGTATGCCGGCCGCCTCGGCCGCGACCAGTGTAGCTGCGACCGTGGTACCCCCCGATTGCCCAAGCAGACGAGCGGAGGCGATTTCCCGCCGGCTGACCTTGAGCGCCGTGCGGCTGGCGGCCAGGCGTTCGATCTCCTCGGCGCTCAACCCGACGCGTAAGTACCCGTCGAGCATGGCCACAGTTGCGGGCACGGCGCCTTCGGCGCGAACGATGGCCTCGCAGCGCATGGCGATTTCGAGATTGTGCGGCGCGGGCAGGCCGTGGGTCACCACCGCGGTCTCGAGGGCGACCACCGGCTGGCCCTCGTGGATGGCGCGCGCCACTTCGAGCGAGACCTGCAAGAAGGGAATGGTCATCGCCGCCAGCGCTTTCTAGATCAGCAGCTGATCGTACAGCTTCTCAAGTGAGAGGTCGGGGGCCACGGTCGAGGGCGAGCGCAAGGTTAGCGAGGCGGCCGAGATGCCCACCCGTACCGCGTCATGAATCGGGATGTTATTGAGCAGGCCGAAGATCACGGCTGCAGTGAGCGCATCGCCGGCGCCGGTCGGGTCGAGGATTTGCGTGCGCAGCGCCGGCAAGTGTCCGTGATCGGTGGCGGTGGCGTAGGCCACGCCAAATTCGGCCAGGGCGATGAGCGCGACATCCACGCCACGGTGCACCAGCTCGCGGGCCGCCATCACCGACTGGGCCGGGTCGCCGCTGGGCAGATCCCGACCGAGCAGCACCTCGGCTTCGCCGACATTGGGTGTGATGAGGAACAAATCCTCCAGGTGCGGTGCCAGGCGGCGGGCCAACGACCGTGAAACCGGGTCGGCGCTGATGGGCACGCCCGCCTGCCGAGCCAGACGCACGGCAGCGGTGATGGTCTCCGGAGCCAGGTTGGCATCCAGGAAGACCATTGCGGCGCCGGCGAAGAGGTGCGCGTTGGTCTGAAGCACGTCGGGCGTGATGGCTTCCAGCGCGCGCATGTCGTCGAGGGCCAAATGGAGCTGGCCGGTCGAGTCGACGATGGCTAGATAGGCGCCGCTGGGGCGGTCATCCAGCACAAGCAGGGCCGAGGTATTGACGCCCGCCTCCACCAACTGCTTGCGCAAGTGCTGGCCAAAGAAATCGCCGCCGATCGCGCTGATGAGGGCAGTGGGCTGGCCTAGACGGGCCAGGTTCTCTGCGACGTTGCGCGCGACGCCGCCGCATGCCAGGCGAATGCGCGCCGGGTTTGAGGTGTGCACTTCAAGCGGCCCGCCGACGTGGCCGACCATGTCGACCCCCGCGGCGCCGATCGCCAGCACGCGCGGCGGTTGCTCGTCTTCCCTGGGCACGGCCATGCATTCCCTCGTGGACCTGGCGGGGAGAGTGCGCTGTGGCGTGAAGTTTACTACAGCCTGAACTGTGGCCTGGGTTGGGTCCGCGAAGTGAACACCCCGCCCGCGCGAACGGGCGATGCGATTCGGGTCTAGAATTAGCAGGCCACCTTCGCCGCGGCATTCCGCATGCCCGATTCCCAGAGCGATGTTGATCCGCGGTGCGTTGCAGCCCACATCTTGCCTGAGGCGGGAGGACTGTGCGCTCCATTTTCTACCCTAGCAGCATTGTCGTCATTGGCGTCTCCGAGAAACCCGACAACCTGGCCCGCAACATCGTGGGCAACCTGCACGCCTTCGGCTATGCCGGGGCGATCTACGCCGTGGGCCGCGAGCCCGGCCAAGTGCACGGCGTTCCCATCGTGTCGTCGCTTGACGAGGTGCCCGACCACATCGAGCTGGCGGTGATCCTCACCCCGGCTCAGCTTGTGCCCGGCATGATGGAAACGTGTGCGCGCAAAGGGACCCGCCGCGTGGTGATCGAATCCGGCGGATTTAGCGAATTCTCGGCCGCCGGACGCGAACTGGAGCAGAGGCTGGTGGAGATCGCTGCGAAGTACGACATGCGTTTCGTCGGCCCCAACTGCATCAGCGTGGTCAACCTCGAATCGGGGGTGTGCCTGCCCTTCGCGCAACTTGAGTCGGCCGATTTGCGTCTGGGGCCGGCCTCGGTCATCTCGCAGAGCGGCGGGGTTTCGGTGACCTACCTCACGCGCCTCTCGGCGGGCGGCGTGGGCGTCAACAAAGGCGTGAGTATCGGCAACAAGACCAACTTGGACGAGGGCGACTATCTGGAGTTCTTGCTCGCCGATGAAGGCACGCGCATGGTCTTCATGTATCTCGAATCGATCAGCGACGGGCGGCGTCTGGTGGAACTCGCGCGCTCAAGCCCGAAGCCGGTGGTGGTCCAGAAGGCCAACCGTGGCCCGGCGGCGCGCGCGGTGGCGCTCTCGCACACGGCGGCGTTGGCCGATGACGATCGGGTAGTGGATGCGGCGCTGCGCCAGGCGGGAATCCTGCGTGCCGAAAGCTTCCGCGAGGCGGTGGCAATCGGTCAGGCGCTGGCGCTGCCGCCCGTCACCGGGCGCGACCTGGTCATCATCAGCCGTTCCGGCGGCCACGCGGTGATTGCGGCGGATCTGGCCGAACGCCTCGGGTTCCATCTGATGGCGCTGCCTCAGGATTTCGTCGACGCGGTGCGCGCGATGTTCCGCGCAGACGTCATCGCGCTGACCAACCCGCTCGACCTGGGTGTGATTTTCGATTTCAACTTGTATGCCGACATCGTGGCGCGTTGCCTAGAAGTGCTCGCCCCACACGCGGTGCTCTTGATCAACACCTACGGCGAGACCGAAGCGGAAAGTGCGCATCGTTTGGCGGGGCGCGTGAAGGAAATCATGCACAGCACCGGGCGGCCGGTGGCGATCTGCGCCTACTCGCGCGCCGATGATCGTGAACGAATTCAGAACGAATTCGGGATACCGGTGTACAACGACCTGGAGGAGGCGTTGATCGGGTTGGCCGCCTCGCGCACACGGCAGGCCTGGCTAACCCGCCACGCCGCCCAGCCTCGGGTGGCGCGGCCCAGCGTGCCAGCCTCCGCCGCGGTTGTGTCGCGCGAGGGGCTGGTGCTCCCGCCCGATGCGCTCGCGTTGTGTCAAAGTTATGGGATCGTGCCAGCCGCCTTCGAGCTGACGGGTGCGTCCGGCGAGGCGGCACGGGCGGCGGCGCGCCTCGGATTCCCGGTGGCGCTCAAGGCAATCTCGTCTGCGTTGATACACAAAACCGATCGCGGCGGCGTGAGCCTCAACCTGGGCAGTGAGGCAGAAGTTGCCGCCGCGGCGAAGATGATGGGCGACCGCCTGCGGCCGAACGTCGCACAGGACGAAACCCTTCAGTTTATGGTGCAACGCATGGCGGCCCCCGGGATCGAGCTGATCCTGGGCGGCATGCACGATCACCTGTTTGGGCCGGTAGTCATGCTGGGCATCGGGGGTGTATACGCGGAGATCTTCAAAGATGTCACATTCCGGTTGG
>JBGOXY010000070.1:0-10677 GCA_041479415.1 Anaerolineae bacterium | reverse complement strand
TACCAGCGCTTCCCTGGGCTGGTGGCGGCGGTCACCCGCGAAGAAATCCTCGAGACGGCGCGCCGCTACCTGCACGCCGACCGTTTGGCGATCGGCATTGCCGGCCCGCTCAGCGAGCCTCCGCCCTGAGCCATGCCAAGGAGCCTTATGCAGTGCTGAGAGTCGGCGCGGACCTTCTGCCGTGCGATCGGGTGGCTCGCGCCCGCGAGCGCTGGGGCGAGCGCTTCCTCGCGCGCGTTCTCACCCCGCGCGAAATCGAAGACTGCCGTGGCCGCACGGAGTCCTTCGCGGTGCGCATCGCCGCCAAAGAAGCGGCCTCCAAAGCATTGGGCGTAGGCCTCATGACGCGCGTCGGCTGGCGCGATATTGAGGTGCAGCGCGGGCCGCAGGGCGAGCCGAGCCTTCTTCTATATGGCGAAGCCGCGCGGCTGGCGGAGACCTTGGGGCTCAACGAGTGGGCGCTCAGCCTTTCCCACGCGGGTGGCCAGGCGCTGGCTGTGGTCGTCGCTCAGCGAGCGGGCGGCTAGGGTGCCCAGCCTCGAACAGGCCCGGGAGTGGTACCGCGGCGCGGATGCCGTGCACGATTTCGATCACGTGCTGCGCGTACTCGCGCTGGCCGAACGAATCGCCCAGGCGGAGGGGGCCGACCTCGAAATCGTGCGAGCCGCCGTGTTACTCCACGATGCTGCATTGGGGGAGAACGACGCCACGCGCGCCCGCTCCGGCCACCACGAACGATCGGCGGATTTCGCGCGCCAAATGCTGACGGCCGAGGGGTGGCAGTCGGCGCGAGTTGAACATGTGGTGGAGTGCATCCTGGCTCACCGCTTTCGCGAAACCACTCACGTCGAAAAGTCGCTCGAGGCCAAGGTCGTCTACGACGCCGACAAACTGGATGCGATCGGTGCCGTGGGTGCGGCGCGGGCCATTGCCTTCGCCGCGCTGCACGGGAATCCGTTCTACCGCGAGCCCTCGGCGCGCTTCCGCCGGGGCGATGGGCTGGAGCCGGGCGAAGTGCACAGCGCCCATCACGAGTTTGAATTCAAACTCGTGCGCATTCCGGAACGACTGAATACCAGGTCGGCAAAAACCCTCGGCCGCGAGCGGCTGAAGGTCCTCCGTGAATTCTTCGCGCGCCTGGGCGAAGAGAGCCAGGGCAGGGCGTAACGCGCTGCCGGCCGAGGCTTGGCAGGCAGCGCTGGGTTCTAACCCATGCTTTGCGCCTCTGGCATTTAACCTGCAGCCAAGCCAGCCAGCGACAGATAGGGCGCCCCCCGAGATCCGCGGAAGTGGATGACCGGCGAGGCGCGCAGGTTTCCAGCGTTGCGGCGGTTGACCGGCACGCCCTGGCCGTGCGGGTTTCTTGCGCGCCGTTCGGGCTATTGCAGCGGGCGAACGCCGGTGATATCGTGGTAGCCACAAAGATGCGCAGGCTCGCACCGTTTCTTCTCCTATTTGTTGCGTTCTTCCTCCTCGCGGCCGGCCCTGCGACGATCGGCTCGCGCGCTTCGCAGCCGGCTGTGCCAACGCCCACCCCCGGCCCGCGCCGCAAGACCACCATTCTCGTATCGTATGTGCGCAACGACTGGTTGCTCAACCGATGGTTGAACAACGAAGTCATCTGCCGATTGTCGGTGGACCATGAGGGACTGCCGACGGGTGCCGAAATCTACCGGATCTGTGGCGAAGAGACCTTCACCACCTGGTACGCCAGCCAGGCCTGCCCCGCCGCAGCGGAGGGGGAAGACACGGCCCTATGCCCCGGGTTGTATCTGCAGTGGCAAGCCTCGACCCCCGACGAGCGCGAAGTGACCGTCGACTTGCCTGAACCCACGGTGTGGGTCAGCCTGGAGGGTTGCCCCTCCGGTCCGCCGGGTCTGGCGTGCGAACAGGTGCCCAGCCTTCGCCTCACAGCGCAGGAGCCTCTGCCCAACGAATCCATCCTGAGCCTGCAAGGCAAGTACAACAACGTACCCTTCAGCTGCCAGGGCGATATGTGCGACCTGCCGATATCACCCACCACCGAGCGCGGAGTGGCCGTCGAGTTCTGGGCCAACTCTTCCTATGGCGACAGCAGCGAGAAGTACAAAGCGCAGGTGCGCCTGATCTATTCGCCGGGTCACATCCCCGAAGCCGATACCTGGTTTGTGGACGTTCTCAGCACTCAGTGGAAGGGCGCGCCGCTGGCCAGCTGTTCACAAGTCTGGGAGACCTTCCCGCCAGTAGGCGGGCCGGCAGAGTGGCTCACCTCTCCGCGGGATGCGGCTGCGCTGGCCTCCAGCAGGCCCTACGCCTTCCTCGCGGGAGTGCTCATCCGCCAGGGGCTGGTGGATGTGAGCGAGTGCCCTTCCGGCGGGTTGCAGCCCGGAGGCGTCGCGGACACCTGCGGCCTGGAGAAGGCCGGGCCGTTGGTCGAGGAATGGCAGAACCGGTTCGACGAGGTCATTCTGCAAGCTGCCGAGACTTCCGGCGTGCCGGCGATGCTGATGAAGAACATGTTTGCCCGCGAAAGTCAGTTCTGGCCGGGCATCTACCGCACGGCAGAAGAGGTGGGGCTCGGGCAGCTCACCGAGAACGGGGCCGACATCACCCTTTTGTGGAATAGCTCCTTCTACCACCAGTTTTGCCCGCTGGTACTGCAATCCAAGATCTGCGATCGCGGCTACGCCAACCTGGAAGCGGCCGAGCGCGCCACGTTGCGCGGTGCGCTGGTGACCCAGGCCAATGCGGAGTGCGCTACGTGCCCCATGGGGATTGATCTTTCGCAGGTGAACTTTAGCGTGGGGGTCTTCGCGGAAACGCTGATGGCAAGTTGCGAGCAGACCGACCGCATCGTGCGCAACACTACGCGTAGCCTGCCCTCGGTGGTTTCGACTTATGAAGACCTGTGGCGCTTCACACTGGTCAACTACAACGCCGGACCGGGGTGCCTCTCGGAGGCGCTGCAGGAGGCGTGGAAGAAGCGCAAACCCCTGGTGTGGGCCTCAGTCATCCCCTACCTCGACCCGGCCTGCGAGGGCGCGGTCGATTACGTCGAAGACATCGCGCGCTGATCAGCCGCGAGCCGGCCGCTCGGCCAGCACCAACATGCGCGGCGAGCCATCCTCGAACGGCTCGCGCTGATATCCTCCGTAGAGCCCCACCAAGCGCAATCCAGCCAGCTCGAGCAGGGCACGCATTTCACCCGGGAAGGTGTAGCGCAAAGTCATCGGGATGCGCGTCCGGCGCACTCCGCCCTCGCGGTCGATCTCATCGTAGATCCACGTGATGTGGCCGAGCTGCGCCGTGCGGTCGAGGCTGAGCATCGAGAACTCCATCACCTCTCGGCCGGACGATTCATCGCGGACCGTTCGTTCGAGCATCAACCCGCCCGGTGGCGCACCGTACACTTCCGCAGTATTGGGAACATCAAGTGCAAACCAGCCGCCCGGTGCCATGTGCTCCGCCACCCGAACCAGCGCCAGGTGCTGGTCCTCGAAGGTGAGCAGGTGAGCGAAAGTGTTGAGCGGCATGATCGCCAGCGGGAACTGCTCGCCGAGCGCAAGCCGGCGCACATCCTGCTCAATAAGCGTCACGCGCTGACCCAGGTCCGCACGCTGGGCCAGGCGCGCGCGGGCCCGGGCGAGCATCGCCGGCGAGCAATCCACGCCCACAGCCCGCAGCCCTTCGCGTGCCAGTTGCAGTAGCACGCGCCCGCTTCCGCAGCCCAGTTCGAGCACCGGCCCTCCGCGCTCTGCCGCCAGCCCGAGCCAGAAGGGCAGGTCCTCGGTCAGGTCCGCATTGACCAGGTCGTAGAAGCGCGCCATCAGTTCGTAGCCATCCATAGCTGGGTGCTCCGTTGTGTTTTGGGAAGTGTCAAAAGGTCGGATGACGGCCGGCCGCACGCCGCTGGCTCAGGCGAACATGGCCAGGCGCACTCGTGGATCGCCGCCGACAGCAAGGCGTCGCACAATTGCGCCGCGGTCGTATGCGGCGTGACCGTGCGCGGACGGGTGATGGGATGCGGAGACTACAGCCAGGCTCATTTTGCTTGACGCCGGGGCGATGCGGGCATTATACTCGTCGCACTTCGGGGTGTAGCGCAGTTGGTAGCGCACCGCGTTTGGGACGCGGGGGTCGGCGGTTCAAGTCCGCCCACCCCGACAGCCTCTCGGCACGAACGGTGGGGCCGAATCGAAGCGCATGCGGGCGTCGCCAAGTGGCAAGGCATCAGCCTTCCAAGCTGACACCGCGGGTTCGAATCCCGTCGCCCGCTCCTCCTGGCGCCGCCGGTGGCGCAGCCTCCTAGGAAGTATCTGCACGTGCATCACGCCGTGCCTCTCCTTCCGCGCTGGGCCCGTAGCTCAACGGCAGAGCAGCTCCCTCATAAGGAGTGGGTTGATGGTTCGATCCCATCCGGGCCCACTCTGCCAGCATACGGCACAGGGAGACGGAGCCGCAAGCCTCGTCTCTTGCTCTTTGCACGCGACTAGCCCAACAGGCGCGCGGGTCATCGTCCTGCGGGGTGCTACTCCTCCGGGGGCCGTCGCTCGAAGGCGCGCAGCCATTCCTCGATATCGTCGGCCTCGCTCGTCCGAGCACTGCCTTGGCCATCCTGGCCTGCCCGGGCAGGCGGCGGACCCGCTGCGCGCATGGATCGCAGAAACTCATCGGCCGAGATAACCACTGCGCCGTTCTGCCTGGCCTGCGCCGCAACGCGCCGGTCGGACGTCACCACCCGCCAGTTGCGAGGGTCCGGGAGTCTGCGCAGGTAGTCGAGCAGCGCATCGTCGGCCGTCCGCGCAGCGGGCACGAAGTGCACTTCGAGCGAGCCGTGCCGCTGCGGGCGTGAGCCCGTTTGGCCTCGGTCGAAGAAAACAACCAGCTTGCGCCGCGAGCGGCGAGCATAATCGGCCAGCAGCATCAGCAGCTCACGCTCGTCGTCGGGGTCGGCCAGCGAAAGCCCGGGGTGCCGGCCGATGAGGTTGTGACCGTCAATGAGATAGGGCATGTTGGTGCCGGTGAGCGGCGCTCCGGGCGGAGGACTGCGTTGCGAGCCGCCCGTCCGCATGCTAGACTATGTGCAGTGATCGCGGATAGGAGAGGGAGGGGCCAATGTCTCGCCGCTGGCTATTCTACCTCGCGTTGAACGTCGTAGTCTCTGCTGCCACGGTCTTGCTGGTCCTGTACTTCATCGGGCGTGGGCAGCCGGCGGCTCTCATGCGCCCAACCCTCACCCCGCTGCCGGCCACTCTCACGCCCACGCTGTTCGTGGCTCCCACTCCAACGCTGCAGAGTTATCAGATTCGCCAGGGGGACACCCTGGGCGAAGTGGGTGCCATGTTCGGAGTGAGCGCCGAGGCGTTGGCCCAGTTCAACCGCTTGGCCGACCCGAATTCGCTGGACGTGGGCCAGGT
Organism: Anaerolineae bacterium; assembly: GCA_041479415.1. Classification (GTDB taxonomy): domain Bacteria; phylum Chloroflexota; class Anaerolineae; order Anaerolineales; family RBG-16-64-43; genus RBG-16-64-43. The sequence goes on along the minus strand of JBGOXY010000070.1, from coordinate 5,281 downwards.
GCTGCTCATCCCCGCCCTGCCGGCGGGCAGTGTGCCGACACCGCACAGCCCCACGGTCACACCCGCGCCCGGCGAGACCTACCCCTGGCCGCGCATCGAAATGATCTACAACCTGGGCGATGCCGAAAAGGAAACGCTCAAGGTGGTCAACCCCGGCCCGACGGTGCAACTTGAAGGATGGCGGCTGCGAGGCGCGTCTGGGCGAGAATTCGCGTTTCCGGCGGTGGAGTTGATTGCCGGCGGCGCAATCCTGGTCCACAGCGCGCCGGGCGTCAACACCCCCGTGGATCTGTACTGGGGTCTAAGCGCGGCGGCCTGGCAGCACGGAGAAGAGGTGGTGCTGCTCGACGCCCAGGGGCTGGTGCGCTCGGCGGTCGTCCTTCCTTAAGGGCGGGCACGCACTTGGCATGACCCCCATTGAAAATGGATGGACCGACGCATTCACCGCAAACGGCCGGCCGCCCTGCGCGAAGTTCCGCGCCTCGCGTTGGCAGGGTCAACAGCTGGCGCCGACCGGGACCGCGTTCGCCATCATGCGCTTGAGGAAATTCGGTTCAGCAGTGTGCTGATTGGCGCATACAACCTGTGTGTGCCAGCTATCGACGTGGAGCGTGCACCGCTCGAACTGAAAGAAAAGCTATGGCATGCCCTGGCAGGCACGCCGTAGCGTCGGCTTCAACCGATGGCAGTCGATTCAGGACGAAGAAGAGTCCCCGCCGTTTGATGGGGAGGGTGGCGAGGTATCGTCGGGTTCATCTTTGAGCCCCTTGCGGAACTCGCGGATGCCCTTCCCGAGGTCTCCCGCCGAACGGGCAATGCGTCCGGGGCCCAAGAGCAGCACGACGATCAGCAAAATGATGACGAGTTCGACCGGTCCGAGATTCATGGGTCACCTCACCGCGCGGCATTATACCCCTCCCACTGAGTGCAACCGAAAGGACTGTGCGGCGTGTGCCTCACGCCACAGCAGTGCATCTTGCCGAATAGCGATGGCTCTGCTACACTTCAGCCCCGGAGCCCAGTAATGAGCCAAGCCTTGTATCGCAAGTGGCGTCCGCAGACCTGGGGGGATGTCGTCGGTCAGGCCCACGTTGTGCAGACGCTGCGCAACGCGTTGCACAGCGGCCGTATCGCGCACGCCTACCTCTTCTCTGGCCCGCGCGGCACGGGCAAGACCACAACCGCACGGCTCTTGGCCAAGGCGGTCAATTGCACGGCTCCCGAAAACGAACGCCCCTGCAATCAATGCGCCGTGTGCCTGGCCATCAACGAAGGGCGCTTCCTCGACTTGATTGAAATCGACGCCGCCTCCAACACCAGCGTGGAGGATGTACGCGACCTGCGCGAGCGGGTCCCTTTCTCACCCAGCGTCGGACGTTTCAAGGTCTACATCATCGATGAAGTGCATATGCTCTCGACGGCGGCCTTCAACGCGCTGCTCAAGACTTTGGAAGAACCGCCGGCGCATGCCCTTTTCATCCTGGCGACGACCGAAGTCCACAAAGTACCCGCCACGGTCATCTCGCGCTGCCAGCGGCACGAGTTTCGCCGCCTGGGAGTGGATGAGATGGCGTCGTACCTGGCCCAACTGGCACGCGACGAAAAGCTGCAGGCCGAACCCGAAGCCTTGGCGATGATCGCGCGCCAGGCGACGGGCAGCATGCGCGACGCGGTCTCGCTGCTCGACCAGATGGCATCCCTGAGTGAGACGATCACCCTGGCCGGTGTGTTGGAGGTGCTGGGCGCCGCCGGTTCGGTGCAAACGCAGGAATTCGTCGAGAGCCTGGCGGCGCGCGACGTCTCACGCGGTCTGGGGCTCATCCAGCGCACGGTGGATGCGGGCGTGGAGCCGCGCCAGTTCGCGCGCCAAGTGACCGATTATTTGCGCGGCGTGTTGCTGGCCAAGATGAACAATCGCGCGCTGATCGAGGCCACCGACGACGTGCGCGCCGCGATGGAACGCACGGCTGCCTTGCTCGAGCTTGGGCGGCTGGTGCGGGCCTTGCGCGCATTTGGGCTGGCGGCCGAGGCGCGCAGCGGCTGGCGTCCGCAGCTTGCGATCGAACTTGCTTTGGTGGAGACGGTCGAGGACGCGCCGGCCGATCCGCCGGCGGGGACGGGGCCTTCGTTGCGCGAATCGCCGCGCGCCTACGGCGTACCGCCGGCCGCCTCGGGCGGGCGGGGGACGCCCGCCGCGCACAGCCTGCCCGTGCCGGCGGCCGAAGCGCCGACCGAGATGGTGACCCCGGATCCGCCCGCCGCGGACGCGCCCGCCGCGCCGGTTGCGGCGCGCGAGGCGGCCGGCGGCCTGACCCTGCGCCGGATTACCGAAGTGTGGGATCAGGTCTTGGCCACGCTCCGCCAACGCGATACGCGCGCGCATACTCTGTTCGCCCAAGCCCAGCCCTACTCGCTCGAGGGCGAGCTGCTACATCTGGCCTTCTCGGCCGACCTACCGCGCGAAAAGGCCGCCCGCCCCGAAACCGTGGCACGCCTGCAGGGGGTGCTGGCCGAGGTTCTCGGACAGACCGTCGGCATTCGCTGTGTGTTAGCCCATGCCGACCCGGGACGCACCGGGCTGCGTGTGGTTGATGGCGGCATGGTTGATATCGCCACGCGCGAAATGGGCGCCCAGGCAATCGATCTACCCTGATGCCGCGAGCGATGGGCGAATGAGCAAAGGCCGCAAGTACTCGATGCCCGCTCCGGCGGGCGGCATGATGCGTGAGTTTCAGCGACTCCAGGAGGAGCTCGACCGTGCGCGCGAAGCTCTGGCCGAGGAAACGGTCACCATATCGGTCGGCGGCGGCGCGGTGACGATCGAGATGACCGGAACTCAGGTGTGCCGCGCGGTGAAGCTGGCGCCCGAGGTGCTGGCCTCCGCCGACGCGGACCTCCTGGCCGACATGCTCCTGGCGGCGTTCAACCAGGCGGTGGAGGCCTCCCAAGCCTTGGCCGCGAAACGTCTGGGCCCTCTTACCGACGGCCTTTCGCGCGGGGCGGGCTGAACCCGTGCCAGGCGCCAAGGATCTACCGGCATGACCCTTCCCCGCTCGGTTGCGCGGCTGAATGAAGAACTGATGCGCCTGCCGGGCATCGGCCCCAAGACGGCTGCCCGCCTGGCCTACTATCTGCTGCGCGCACCGGAGAACGAGGTGCGCGCCTTAGGCGAGGCCCTGCTCGAATTGCGCCGCCAGACTCGCTTCTGCTCCGAATGCTTCACCATGACCGATGCCGACCTCGATCCATGCGCCATTTGTCGAGACGAGGCGCGCGACCGCGGTGTGCTGTGCGTGGTCGAAGCCCCGCTCGACGTGGAGGCCATCGAGCGCACGCAGGAATACCGCGGGCGCTATCACGTGCTGCACGGCGCCATCTCGCCGGTGGAGGGTGTCGGGCCCGAGCAATTGCGCATCCGCGAGCTCCTGGAGCGCATCGATCGCGGCGGTGTGCAGGAGGTCATCTTCGCCACCAATGCCTCGCTCGAGGGGGAAGCCACCGCAATGTATTTGCGCCGCCAGTTGGAGGGCAAAGGCCTGCGCCTCACTCGCCTGGCGCGCGGCTTACCGGTCGGCGGCGATCTCGAGTACGCCGACGAAACCACTCTGGCGCGCGCCATCGCCGGCCGTTCCGATATGTAGCGTGCTCCGCGAACGAGGGAGGGACTGCATGCGCACTCGATCTCTGCAAACCGTCATGGCCGTGTTGGTCATTCTGGGGATGGCCTGCAACGCGTCGTCCATCAGCGGGCCGGCCGCACCCGCGGCCCCAACCGAGGTTCCCACCCAGGCTCCAAGTGTCACCCCGGCCATTGCGCCCACCGACACGCCCACCCCGTTGCCCAGCGACACGCCGCTGCCGACCGAGACGCCGACCATCACCCCGACCCCCACGCCGTCGATCGTTACGGTCACGCCGATCGACAAAGACGTCATCTGTCGCTTCGGCAATTCCGATCTTTTTTCCACCGAAGGCGCGCTCAAGGTGGGTGCCGTAGCCTTGGTGCTCGGCACCGACGCCGCGGGCGGCTGGTGGTACATCGAAAACCCCTCGCGGGCCGGACGCTTCTGTTGGGTCTCCGCGGCGCTGACACATATGGAGGGGAACCCGCTCAGCGTGTCGATCCAGGACTCGCCCGTGCCCTTTGTGGAGGGTGTCAGCGTGGGCATGGATCCAAAGAACGCCAGCATCACCTGCGGCACGTTCCCCTACACCTTCGGCGTGTCGTTCAAGATCACGGCCAACGGGCCGACCACCGTGACCTTCGTGCGCAGCAAGAGCAACGGCTCGTCCGGGGGGCCCGAGACAGTGACCTTCACCAAGTCCGGCACCAAGATCTTCGATGATTCATACGCGGTCGGCGGGCCGGGCGACTACTGGTTCAAGGTGTCCGTTTCCTCGCCCAACAAGATTTCAGGGCAGGGGTCGGCGACGATGAGCTGTACGCCGTAGCAATGCGACGGCGGGTGTCGGAATTTACCGAACCCGGAGGATCCGGGGGTTTGGCGGGTCCTTCGGGTCGCTTGATGCATTCGGGGTAGGCGCCCGTTGCCCCTTGACAAAGGGCAGGTGGGATGGCATAATCTACCCGTTCGCAAGGCCGTCCGCCTCCGCTTCGGCGGAGAGACGTGAAAAATCAAGCCGAGAAGGTGAACAGAGACCGGAGCGCAAGTGCTCGCCGGTCTGTAAACCTGCCGATGTGCATCATGGACATCGGCTCGCGTTGTCTCTACGGCTTGACGGTCCGGGTGGAAGCCAGAACGAGGCCCGGCCGCGCGCGGTGAACCTTAACAACTGAAGAGTGATAGGAAGCAAGCCTGGGTCTCAGTCAGTTCGAAACGATCACACATCTTCCGATGTGGAAAAGTTTCCTACGGAGAGTTCGATCCTGGCTCAGGATGAACGCTGGCGGCGTGCATAATACATGCAAGTCGAACGAGGGACCTTTTGTAGCAATACGAGAGGTTTCCTAGTGGCGAATGGGTGAGTAACACGTGGGCGACCTGCCCCGAAGTGGGGGATAACAGCTCGAAAGGGCTGCTAATACCGCGTGTGGTTGCCGGGGTTAGAGGCCTGGCAACTAAAGCAGCAATGCGCTTCGGGAGGGGCCTGCGGCCCATCAGGTAGTTGGCAGGGTAACGGCCTACCAAGCCTATGACGGGTAGGGGACCTGAGAGGGTGGTCCCCCACACTGGCACTGAAACACGGGCCAGACACCTACGGGTGGCAGCAGTAGGGAATATTGCACAATGGGCGAAAGCCTGATGCAGCAACGCCGCGT
>JBGOXY010000069.1:0-10714 GCA_041479415.1 Anaerolineae bacterium | reverse complement strand
GGTGGCGACCGATGCGGAGGAGGGCATAGCACGCATTACGGAAGCATGCTAGCAAGCGGCATGCGCACGCCTGGCCGCGTCGCGGACGACGGCAAGGGTGTGCGCGCTCGAGGACGCGCGATTCTGCCAGGGCGAGCTGGCAACTCCTCGTGCTCCTACTCCAGGAGTTGCCAGGAACAGAGCGCAGGCGGTCGGCCTGCGCTGATGGCAAGCGCTCGAACGATTGGATTGGGCCAGAGGGGCCCGACCTCGTTTTGAGGCAGGCGGCTAGTCGCTGGCCGGTCGAGAGCGCAGTTCGCCCTTGAGCAGTTGCGAGAGGATCCAGCTCACCAGGCTGACGACCAGCGCGCCCAGAAACAGCGGAAGGAAGCCGGTAGCCTGGAAGCCGAAGCCGAAGTGCTCGCCGACCCAGCCGGTCAGCCAAAAGAGGAAGGTGTTCAGCAGCAGAGTGAACAACCCCAGGGTCAGCACGATCATCGGGCAGGTCACCAAGCTGAGCACCGGGCGGATGAGGGCGTTGACCAGGCCGAAAATCAGCGCCAGCAAGATGATGTTGAGCCACGACATCGACTGGGCTTGCAGGCCGGGCACCAGTCTCAACGCGGCATACAGGGCGATGGCATTGATCGCCCAGCGCAGAATGAAGCGGATCATCGTTCACCTCCAGAAGGATGCTTCGCGACAACGGACCCACGCTCCAGGCGGCGGGCGCCCGCATCGTACCACTGGCGGCAGGAGCTGGTCGGCCTAGATTCGGCCCGGCGCCTCGAGCGGCTTCTCCATCCAGATGAGCGTGTGATGGCGCGCGAAGCCAAGGCGGGCCAGGGCGTCTTCTGCGTTGGTTACAGCGCTCTCGAGCGACAGCGGGTGGTGCTGGGCGCCGGCGCGAAGCGCGGCGCGCAACAGGGGCGCTTCGACCACGCCGCGCCAGGCGGGCAGGGCGACCGCAATGGCCTGCCATCCGGCCAGACGATGCAGGATGATCAGGCAGCCCACCATGTCCACGCCCGCACGCACAACCCAATGCTCTTCACTTTCGCCCGCCAGCAGTCGCAGGGCGCGCCGAGCCAGCGACGGGCGGAACCACGCCTCGCTCACGGGCCAGCGCCAAGCCAACCCCTCCGGATACGCCCTCCGCACCAATGCGAATTCTTCCTGCCACTCGGCGCCTGTGCGGCGCAAAGGGCGGGTCAGCCCGCGTGGCGACGTCTGACCGGCGATGTCGGGACAGAGCGCCGCTTGGCGAGACCACAGGGTGCGTTGGGTCACCTCGCGGAAGCCCAGGCCGTGATACAGCGCCATGGCCGCCTGGTTGCCGGCCTTGACCTGCAGCACGGCAGAGCGGCCGCCCTGGCGGCGAATCTCGTCGAGGGCCAAGCGGGTCAGGTCGCGGGAGATGCCACGCCGGCGATGGGTTGGGTGGACCGAAACGTTGGCAATGGCCCAGGTGTGCGGCTCGCGATGGCTTGGCGCCAGGCTGACGTTGCCGACGATCTTGCCGCCGTCGGTCCACACGAAGCCGTGGAACCAATCCATCTCATCGCTGTTGCCCATCCAGCGATAGGTGTGCCAACCCAATCCGCCCAGGCCCGACATGGCGCGCGCCCGTTGCAGCATTTGGCGGCCGGCGTCGTCCAGCGTATCGAAGAAACACAATTCGATCAGGTCGGCGATCTCACGCAGGTCGGCGGGGAAGTGGGCAGGGCGGGCACCGAGAGAGGCAATCCGACGCGAATCCAGTAATCCGGTCACGGGGGCTTCCTGCCAGCGTGGTGCGAGATGAGGATGCGTCCTCGGAAACGGTGGTGGAGTACCCCCTGCAGACGGCCCGCACCCAAGGAGCGAGCTACCGGGGAACAAGTGTACATCACATTGGATGTGTCGAGGGGCCATGGGCGGGCCGCGCCCGCCGGCGCGGCTCTGGCAATCGAATGGCGCGTGTATAATCGCCTCGTGCCCGTCCTCGATGCGAACACGCTGGATGTCTTGAGCCACGGCGCGGACCAGACCCAGCGCCTGGGCAGCCGATTGGGTGAGCTGCTTCAGCCGGGCGATGTGGTGTGCCTGGCCGGCGACCTTGGCTCGGGCAAGACCACGCTGGCTCAAGGCATCGTGCGCGGATGGGGCGCGCTGACCGCGGCCACCAGCCCCACCTTCGTCCTGGTCAACGAATACCCTCGCCCGGACGGCGCGCGTCTGTTTCATCTGGATGCCTTCCGATTGGAGACGCAGACAGCGCCCGGTTTTGACCTCGAGGAACTCGCGGCGGAAGGGCCCGTGCTCATTGAATGGCCGGATCGCGTGCGCTCGCTCGTGCCGGCCGACCATCTGTGGGTTGAACTGCGCTGGGTGGAAGACACACGGCGCGGCATTCGGGTGAAAGCGGTGGGCGGGCGCTACCCGCAATTGCTCGACCGCTTCCGGCGATTGACCTTTGGATAGAACGACGATTCTTGCGATCGACACGGCGACCGACATGCTCGGCGCGGCAGTTAGCGACGGCGAAGCCGTGCTTTGGGAATCCGCGTGGCTGGCGCACCAGCGCCACACGGTGACCCTGGGCCCGCTCGTGGCCCAGGCGCTCGGCACGCTGGGTCTGAGCGCGGATTCGGTGCGCGGCGTGGGCGTGACGCTCGGGCCGGGCTCATTCACCGCGCTGCGGGTCGGCTTGGCCTTTGCGCAAGGGTTCGCGCTGGGCCACCGTATTCCGGTCATCGGCGTGCCCACCCTGGATGTGTTGGCGTACGCCCAGCCCAAAAGCGATCATGTGCTGGCGGCCGTGTTGCAGGCCGGGCGCGCGCGAGTGGCGGCGGGCCTTTACCGATGGCAATCGCGCGCTTGGCGAGCGGAAGGCGAGGCGCTTTCGTTCACCATGGCGGAACTGGTGGCCTGGCTTCCGCGCGGAGCCATCGTGGTTGGCGAGCTCGGGCGCCCACTGCGTGAGGTGCTGGCGCCGCGGCGCGATCTGCGTGTGGCTCCCGCAGCCGCTGCGCTGCGCCGGGCCGGATATCTGGCGGAACTGACGGGGCTGCGGCTGAGAGATGGGCCGCCGGATGCGGCACCTCTCGTGCCGATCTACCTGAGCGCGCAGCATGCATGAATTCCCCCGCATGGCGCCCCGTTCGCCTGCTTCGGGCGACGTGGCGGGGCTTGCCATTCGCGCCATGCGCGCCGACGATATCCCGCGGGTCATGGCCATCGACAGTCTGTCGTTCCCGAATCCGTGGCCCGAGACGACCTATCGCTTTGAGATTTCGGAGAATCCCTCGGCCCATCTCCTGGTGCTGGAGGTGGAGGCCGAGCAGGCGAAGATGCAGGTCATCGGCTTCGCCGGTTACTGGTTCATCATTGATGAGGCGCACATCTCGACGCTGGCCGTCCACCCGGATTGGCGCGGACGCGGAATGGGTCAGGTGCTCCTGCGAGCGCTGCTGCGCGAAGCCGCCTGGCGCGGGGCATTGAGCGCGACGCTTGAAGTGCGTCGGGGCAATCGGGTGGCGCAGCGATTGTACGAACGCCACGGGTTTGCCGTGGTCGGACGGCGCCTGGGGTATTACAGCGACAACGGTGAGGATGCTTTGCTGATGACGACCCACGAGTTCGATTTTCCGGGCGTGGAGACCAAGTAGTGGGCGGGTCGCGTCCCATGGGAGGCGTATGCGAATCCTGGTGACGGGCGGGGCCGGGTTCATCGGCAGCCATCTGTCCCGGCGCTTTGCCGCGCGCGGTGCGCAGGTCGTGCTGTTCGACAACCTTTCGCGTCACGGGTCCGAGCACAACCTGGAGTGGGTCACCCGCGAGTCGCCTTCGGCCGAGTTCGTGCGCGGCGACGTGCGCGACGCCGAGAGTGTGGAGCGCGCCGCACACGAGTGCCAGGCCATCTTCCATCTAGCGGCTCAGGTGGCGGTGACCTCTTCGGTGGAGAATCCGCGCGAGGACTTCGAGATCAACGCGCTGGGCACCTTCAACGTGCTGGAGGCCGCGCGCCGGGCCGGCACCCGGCCGCTGGTAATCTACACTTCCACCAACAAGGTGTATGGCGCGATGGAGGGCGCCGCGGTGGAGGAGCGCGGCGGCCGTTATGCTTACGCCGATCTGCCGCTCGGGGTGAGCGAGACGTGGCCGCTCGATTTTCATTCGCCGTACGGGTGCTCGAAGGGCGCCGGCGATCAGTATGTGCGCGACTATGCCCGCATCTACCAATTGCCCACGGTTGTCTTCCGCCAATCCTGCATCTACGGCGAGCGCCAGTTCGGCATCGAAGACCAAGGATGGTTGGCTCATTTTGTCATCTCGGCCGTGCTCGGCCGGCCGATCACCATCTATGGCGACGGCAAGCAGGTGCGCGACGTGCTGTTCATTGAGGACTTGCTGGAAGCATTTGAGCGGGCGATGGAACAGCGCGACGTAGTGCGAGGCCAGGTCTACAACATCGGCGGCGGACCTTCCAAGACGCTGGCCGTGTGGGCCGACGCGGGACCGTTGCTCGAATCGCTGGCCGGACACACGCTCCCGGTGCAGTGGGGCGACTGGCGCCCGGGTGACCAGCGCCTCTACGTGAGCGACATCCGCAAGGCAGAACGTGACCTCGGGTGGCGGCCGCGGATCGCCCCGGCGGAAGGTCTGGCCCGCCTGTACCGGTGGGTGGAGGAAAACCAAACGCTATTCTCGTGAACGACGGAGTCGAATGCTGCATGACGAATAGGCCGCCGATGGCCCCCCCGGGGGGGATGTTGAGCTGCGCTAAAGATCGCCTCGTCGAAGTGCTTTGCGGACTGGTATGAGCATTCGCACAATCCCACGGTCGACCCAACCACACCACTTCGGCGTGCCATCGATCATCGAGAGCATTGTCCTCCTGGCCCTGCTCGCCTTCTTGGTGGCCGTCTTGATCCCATTCTCCCCATCCTATTTCCCGGTACCCACGCGCGACGCGGGCCTATTCCTCTATGCCGGAAAAATCATCCGTCAGGGCGGCCTGCCTTACCTGGACATATGGGATCAGAAGCCCCCGCTCATCTTCTACATTAATGCATTGGGCCTGGTCCTGGGCGGAGGCTCGGCCGAGGGGGTGTACTGGCTCAAGGTGGCGCTGCTGCTTGCCGGCGCGGCCATCGGCTTCCGGGCCATGCGGCGTTCCTTTGGAGTAATTCCCGCCCTCTTCGGCACCCTTGTCTGGATGTCCTATCGCCCTCTGCTCACAAAGGAGGGCAACATCGCCGAGGAGTATGCCCTCCCACTGCAGCTTGCGGCCTTGGCTCTTGTCGTGTCGGCCGGCAAAGACCGAGATGAATGGAAGGCCTGGTTGATCGCCGGCGGCCTGGGCGGCCTCGCATTCTTGCTCAAGCCAACCCTCATCGGCGCCATGCTGGCCGCGATGGTGATTCTCATTGCCCCCGCTGTTAGGGCTCACGCATATCGACATGCTGCTCGGGCGGTCCTTGTCTTCATCGGCGGGATGGCGATCCCAATCGGCGCGAGCATTCTCATCGCATTCGCCCAGGGTTACCTGCCAGAATACTGGTCGGCAGTTGTGCTTTACGCGGTGAGCTACGCGGCTGTCGATCAGAACTCCTATGCGGAAATCTGGGCACGGATGTTGAGCCTCTTCCAGCCGGCAGTCCTGGTTACGGTTGGCCTTGGGACCATTGCCTCCGCTCTTCGCATCCTCGCTGTCAAGCGGGGTGCCTCGCCGCCACCGGCCCTCCTCGGGTGGGCACTGGTTGCACTTCCACTGGATGCATGTCTGCTCAGCTTGCCGCACCGCTCCTTCATGTACTATTATCTGGCGCTGTTGCCCACCTTCTCGGTTCTGCTGGCGAGCCTTCTGTATCTTGTCCAGGAAGGGTGGAGGCGGGTGGTGCGCCGTCCTGCGCAGGGTGTGCTCTCGGCGGGCGGTGTGGCCATCGCGGTACTCATTGGCTCGTTGACAGTTGGCCGGATCGCCTATCGCGATATCGTGCGCACAGGTGTGGCCCTTGCGGCGCCCCGGCCGAACACCCTCGAGCCGGTGATGAACTACCTCGACCGCACGACTGCCCCGGACGACACCGTTCTCATTTGGGGTGCCGAGGCGGGCGCCAACTTCGTTTCGGGTCACGACGCACCGACCCGGTTCGTCCATCAGTACTTTCTCTTCATGCCAGGATACGTAACAGTGGAAATGATCAGCGAGTTCTCCCGTGAGGTGGTTGACAATCCGCCGCAGGTCATCATCGACGCCGTAGTCACGGCGCCCGGAGGGCTTCCAACCCTGCAGAGCATGTGGAGCGGGGAATGGCGAGGTGAAGCCCATGATACGGTGCTTGAGCCTGCAGTCGTCGAGCGATGGCGGGAATGGGCCGATTGGGTCCGCGACAACTATACTGAAGACGGGACACTCGGCGAGTGGACTATGTATGTCAGGACATAAGACAGCCGAGTGGGAAGGGCATGAGCGCCAATGACCGAGTCGAGTGGCCTTGCTCAAATTGCGCATGAGGTTTCGGTATGCACGCGTTGCCGCCTGCACAGCTCACGCAAGAACGCTGTGCCTGGCGAGGGACCGCCGGACGCGCAAATCATGTTCATCGGGGAGGGCCCGGGCTTTCACGAAAACGAGCAGGGACGCCCATTCGTCGGGGCCGCCGGCAAGCTATTGGAGGAATTGCTGGCCGGCATTGGCTTCCAGCGCGACCAGGTCTTCATCTGCAATGTAGTCAAATGCCGACCGCCGGGGAACCGCGACCCGCTGCCCGATGAAATGGATTCCTGCCGCGAGTACCTCGACCGGCAGATCGCCGCAGTCAACCCGCAGGTGATTGTCACCCTGGGGCGCTTCTCGATGGCACGCTACTTTGGCGAGGCCAAAATCAGCGCGGTGCACGGCCAGGTGCGGCGGGTGGATGGGCGGGTGGTGGTGGCCATGTTCCATCCGGCCGCCGCGCTGCACCAGCCCAGCCTGCGAGCCACGGTCGTGGAGGATTTCGCCAAATTGCCTGAACTCATTCGCGCTTCGCAGCAAGCCGCGCCTGCGCCGCCCCCCGCGGCGGCGGAACCTCCAAAGCAACTCAGCCTGTTCTGACGCATGGTGGCCTCGATCGCGCAGACGATTGGAATGGCACTCTTGATCCTGGCAGCTTACTGGCTGCCGGGTGCGGCGCTGCGCGACCTCGTTGCCTGGCGGAGGCTCGGGCGCCTGGGTCATGTATTGCTGCCCGTGCCACTGGCGCTGATCGGCGTGCCGCTCGTTTTCAATACGGCCGCGGCTCTGGTGCCTTTCCATCCGACACTCACCGGGTTGGCCATTCTCACGGCGGCGCTCTTCGCGCTAGGCGCCCTTTTGCGGTGGCGGGGGTGGCAGCCGGTTCTCAAGTTCCGTGCGCGCGTGGGCGCGACGCGGCCACGCGCCGTGGAAACCTGGGGCGTTGCCTTGCTGCTCACCCTTGTAGCTGCGCTGGCCATGCTGCCGCGGCTGCACCTCCTCGTGCACGGAAGCGACGTCTCGACCACCGTCATCAGCGACATCTACTGGCATCTCTCGGAATTGACCTCGATCGTTTCGAGCGGCCTCCCGCCGCGGCACTATCTCTTTCCAGACTCCCCGCTGATGTACTACTACTGGTCGTGGATCTATCCCGCGACGCTGGCCTCCTGGCCGCTGGCGGGTCAATCGCTGGCTCGCGTGCTGACGATCCACGCTTTCGTCAATCTGTTGAGTTTCCTGGGCGTGGCCTATGCTCTGTTGCGCGCGGCGGTCCGCCCGTGGGGGGCGCGCTTGGCAGGTGTGGCGATGCTCACGGTGGTGGGCGGATTCGACTATTTCACGGGTCCCGGGGCCACGCTCCACGAATGGTGGCAATCCGGTGCCGCCTGGCTGGTGTCGGGCACGCAAATACCCAGCCTGTTGACTTCTTACATGTGGGTGCCGCAGCACGTGGCCGGCGCCATGGCCTTCATTCTGATTCTGCTCCTAGTGCGGCATGTGCAAAGCGGGCTCGCATTGCGCACGTCGCTCATCGCGCTGGCGGCGGTGTTCATGTTTGGGACGAGCACCTTCGTATGGATATCGTTCGCGCTGGCTGCGGTCGTGTGGGCCATCCTGTGGCGACGCGTGTGGTGGCGTCGAGCGGCCTGGCCGATTCTTGTTTTGGGGATTGGGCTCTTTGCGCTGCTGGCCGCGCCGCAGCTGCTTCTGGCCATCGGCAACCGAGGCGCCGTCGGCTGGGGCAACTTCCGCGCGGTCGTGCTGGGCGGGCTGATCGGGGTCGACCAACCGCGCGCTCTCATCGTGGACCAGATCCTCACCTGGCTGGGGCTGCCGCTGGTGGCGGCGTGGGTGCTGCTGGTCGAGATGGGGCTCGTCTTTGGCCTGTACTGCGCTTATGTAGTACGTGGGGCGCGACGCGGGGCAGGGCGATGGGAGCGATTCCTTGCGCTTTACCCTCTGGCCTACATCCCGATCGCGTTGTTACTATCGCCGCCGAACTTCGCCATGCGTGGCATGCTTCCGGTGCAGATCGTGATGGTCCTAGCGGCGGCAACGCTCCTGGCAAGCCTGAACTGGCGCTCACTGCGAACGTGGCATAAGGGCGCACTTCTCTACTTGTTCATCTTGACTCTCGCGGCCCAGGCGATTTCGCCGTGGGTCGAGTGGGCGTACCTTGCGCGGCGAGGCGTGGGCGAGGCGCTGCGCCTCACGCAAGGCTGGGGGCCCCTGAGCGCCTCCGCGGGCAGCGAGGACTTACAGTACCTCATCCCGCCAGCGGGCACGCGCGTGCCGTCCTTGGCGTACATTACCTGGGCCCATGAGAATACGCCGGCCGACGCGCTCTTTGTGGAAGAGAGCCTCGCCGGAGAACCCAATCAGTTCCACTTGCTCGAGCGCATGCGCTTTGCGGACCCAAGCGATATCGCCCAATATGCCGGCGGGGAGCGCGACTTCACACTGGCCGGAGGTCGGGCTGTCGAAGCCGCATGGGCGAGCAACCCGGGCGGCACGCTGCTGGGGCGCGCCCTTGCTTCGCCTTACGTCCTTCGACGCCGGCCGCCGCTATACTACGTCTCGCGCAGCGGCGACAAACCTGAACTCGGCACGCCCGTGTATCGGGACGACTACGTTGCGATCTATCATCTGACAGATTAGCTGGCACGCCGGCCGAACGCTGGCCGCAGGGAAGGGACGCATGGGATCACCCAAGGCGCTCATTACGGGAATCACTGGGCAGGATGGATCGTACCTGGCCGAGCTCCTGCTTTCCAAGGGCTACGAGGTGCACGGCATCATCCGCCGAGCCTCGACCTTCAACACCAGCCGCATCGACCATCTTTACCAAGACCCGCACGTCAACGGGGTCAGTCTCTTCCTGCACTACGGCGACCTCTCCGACTCGACCAACTTGGTCAAACTGCTTTACGGAATGCGGCCGGATGAGGTCTATCACCTGGCAGCCCAGAGCCACGTCAAGGTGAGCTTCGAGATGCCCGAGTACACGGGCGATATCGGCGGGTTGGGCACTGTGCGGCTGCTGGAGGCGATCCGCGAGACCGGTCCGAAGTGCAAGTTCTACCAGGCTTCTTCCAGCGAAATGTATGGGCGGGCGAAGGAAGTGCCGCAGAATGAGAACACGCCCTTCTATCCGCGCAGCCCGTATGCCTGCGCCAAGGTGTATGCCTTCTGGACCACGGTCAATTACCGCGAGGCCTATGGCATCCACGCCTGCAACGGCATTCTCTTCAACCACGAAAGCCCGCGCCGCGGCGAAACTTTCGTCACCCGCAAGATCACCCGCGCGGTGGCGCGGATCGAGGCGGGCGTGCAGAAGAAGCTGTTCCTGGGTAACCTGGAGGCCCGCCGCGACTGGGGGTACGCGCCGGAATACGTCGAGGCCATGTGGCGTATGCTGCAGCAGGACACGCCCGACGACTTCGTCATTGCCACAGGCGAAAGCCACGCGGTGCGTGAGTTTGGTGAAGAGGCCTTCGCCTATGCGGGGCTCGATTGGCAGGCGTGCGTCGAGGTCGACACGCGCTACTTCCGCCCCTCGGAGGTGGATGCGCTGCGCGGCGACGCAAGCAAAGCGAGTGCGGTCCTCGGCTGGAAGCCGAAGACGGGCTTCCGCGAGCTGGTGCATCTGATGGTCGATGCCGATCGCGAGCAGCTGGCACGCCAACTGCGTGGAGGCGTGGAAGCGGTCAAGTAGGCTCGCCGCGCGATGACGTCCAGCGATCCGAACGCCGCCGCGCCTCTAGCCAACGGACTCTGATGGAAAAACCCTCCGACAAAGCCGCGCTGCTCTTTGCCCTCGGGCTGCTCGCAACCCTGCTCCTGCCCACATCCAACCTCATGCGGCTCGACGGGTTGCCCTTGGCAACACCGCTCGAGGTCGTTGCGCTACTGGTTGTCGTACCCCTGGGGCTATGGGCGAGCGTGCGAGGCGAGGCGTGGCGCCGGTTGCAGCGCCTGCGCTACGGCCCATGGGTCGCCTGGCTAATCCTGTGCGTTGTGCTGACTGGCAAGATCGTGCTGCTGGCGGCCGGACCCATGCAAGGCTGGCCAGGATGCTACCGGCCGGGCCTCGCCCCGATTGGCAGGTACGGTGGCCCGGTCGTTTCGCCGCACTGCGAGCGCTCCTTCGACAACCCCTTCTGCCGCGGCGCTGTGACGCGCTACGATCAGCGCTTCGCCTTTGTCGGCGACACGTGGACCCTGGGCTTCCTCAACTCGTGCCGCGTG
>JBGOXY010000068.1:0-10723 GCA_041479415.1 Anaerolineae bacterium | reverse complement strand
CCGGCGAGCAGCAATGGATCCTCGAGCAGCCAGCGCCGGGCGCGCTTCTCGCCGAACGGACGAGCCGCGAGCAGGGGGATCTCACGCATCGGCACCACGCGCGGATAGACGAGCACCGTTTGCACGCGCTGATCCTCGATCGAACGCGAGCGAAACCCGAATAGATCGCCGGAAAAGAGCGTCACCGGACCTACATCGAACGCGCCGCGGGCGCGCGCCTCGACGCGGTAGCGCCGGCGCACGCGTTCGTATCCGCGCAGGGTGAACGAATGGTCAAGCACCTGGCGCGTGGCGCGATTGCCCGGCACGAGGTCCCGCCCGGAGAGCACGAGTTCAATCGGCAGTTCATCCTCGGCGCGCAGCCAAGCCAGGGGCAGCGGCTTGGCATTGACCACTTCGATCCACAAGTCGGTCTGCTCGCCGAACCCCAGGCGGTTGGAGGCCAGGCGGCGGGTATAGCTCACAGCACGCAAGCAGTACTTTCCCCACAGCCAGGAGGTAAGCACGACCAGCGCCAGCAAGATTCCGAGGAAGACGAGCAGATTGTTGCGCAGCGCCAATCCGACGACGACGACCAGAGCGGCGAGGAACCCGCGCGCCGGGTCGGTCAATGGGTCTTCTCCGACCAGGATTCTTCCACCGGCACCGGGATAGTCTCAACGATCGAGCGCAGCACCTCTTCGAGCATGCGCTCACGCAAGCGGGCCTGGCTTGAGAGGATCAGGCGGTGCGCAAGAACCGGGGCGAGCAATTCCTGGATATCGTCGGGCAGAACGTACGCCCGCCCGCGCAACGCGGCCAGGCACTGGGCCGTGCGATACAGCGCCAACGATCCGCGCGGGCTGACGCCCAGCGACAGCGCCTCGCTGCGGCGCGTGGCCTCCGCGATGTCGAGCAGGTAGTTCTCGAGCGAGGCGCTCAGGTGGACGGCACGTGTGGTCTGGCTCAGCGCAGCCAGGTCCGCCCCATCGACGACGGCCGCCAGGTCGAGGAGCGGGTCGCTCTTCACGAAGCGGTGCAGAATGGCGCGTTCTTCCTCGCGCGAGGGATAGCCGACCGCCAGGCGCAACAAGAATCGATCAACCTGGGCCTCGGGCAGCGGAAAGGTACCTTCGAGCTCGATCGGGTTTTGCGTGGCGAGGACCAGGAAGGGTGCAGGCAAATGGTGGGTCACGCCGTCCACGGTCACTTGGCGTTCCTCCATCGCTTCCAGGAGGGCCGACTGCGTGCGCGGCCCCGCGCGATTGATCTCATCCGCGAGGACAATCTGCGCCAGCACCGGCCCCGGGCGGAATTCGAACTCGGCCGTTTTCTGGTTGAAGACATTGGTGCCCGTGATATCCGCCGGCAAGAGATCCGGCGTGAATTGGATCCTTTGGAACGAGCAGCGCAGTGAGCGCGCGAGCGACTTGGCCAGCATCGTCTTGCCGATGCCCGGCACATCCTCGATAAGCACGTGGCCGGGCACAAGCAGCGCCGCCACCAGGAGTTCGGTGACCTTTTCCTTGCCGACGATCACGCGAGCGACGTTTTCCTGGATGGCACGACCGACGGTGCGGGCGCGATCGACATCAAGCTGAGGCATGGTAACTCCGGGGAGGAACTCCGCCGCAACCGAAGTGCGGCCCATGGGCCGCGGCGACCCTGCGGCACGTTGGCAACGGCAACCGCGCGGCACGATGAGCGATTGTAACATCGTCGATTCGCGCAGGGGGATTGCACATGGGGCGCACATCGCTATAATCCTCTCGCAGCGCAGCGTCGAACTCCCATCAAACGGCAATGCCGAGGTTTCCCGCCCGATGACCCTGCAATTGCACAAGCTGAGCGAGGTGATTCGCGACGTGGGCCGCGCGCTCGCCGACCGTTTGCGCGAACGCCAGGCCCGTCTGCCTCAGGTCGTCGACGCGCTGCGTTTGGCCTCCCAACAGGGTGACCTGGCCGAGCGAGTCGACCGGGCACAAAAGCGCAGTTGGTTCGGCGCCGCGCCCGCGGGCGAAGCGCTCGACCGCATACATCCTGCCCCGGCGGCGCCCACCGGCCTGACGGTTGTGGCCACCGACGGCTCGCAGATCTACCCCGACCGCCACTCCGCCCTGCCCTACTACGCCGTCAATATCGGACACTTCATCGTGCGCCTGGGCACCGGCCAGACCCATGCCGACTCGCAACCCGAGCTCGTCACCGACCCCGCGCGCCTCTTTCACCGCGGGGAGCCGATTAACGCGCCGACGCTCAACGCGAGGCGCAAGGTGGGCGAGACGCGCGTGCTGGCCGAGGTGTGCCTGCGCGAAGCAGCGGGGTCGGACTCCTCCGAAGCGCATCGGGTGGTCGGGCTGATCGACGGAAGCCTGGCGTTGCGCGTTCGCACTGAGGCCATCCCCGGGGAAGAACAGCGCGACCTGGAAAGAGAATACTTGGCGGCGATGGAAACGGTGGCTATCGCGCACGTCCCGGTGGCCGGCTACATCGCACGGCCAGGAGGGTCGCCGCTGCTCTCGCTACTCGCGCTGGCGTTGCAGCCTGCCGATAAGCTGGAGTCATATCTCGCTGAGTATTCCGGCCCCTCACGCCCGGCTGGCTTGCCGCTTCCATTCCGCGACGTGACCGACAGCGAGATGTTCGCCCAGGTATTGCCCTCCGGCGCGCGGTCTGCCGTCTATGAGTTCGTGGCCGAATGGAATCAGGTCTATCGGAAGGCGCGTGTGTCCGACAGTTCGGGGCACACGCAAAGCGCACATTTCTTCTACCTCAACGTCGGGCGCTCGGTCCCAGTTGTGGCGCGGGTCGAAGTGCCGCAGTGGGTCGCGGCGCAGCCGGCATGGCTCGACATGGTGCACAGCGTGTTGGTGGAGCAGGCCTGGGTGACACTGGACGACCCGTATCCATATGCTCTGGCGCGGGCCGATGAAGAGGCCGTGATCCGGGCGCCGGAGAAAGAGCAGGTCGAGCGCATGCTGGCCCAATCGCTGCTCGCCGCCGGGCTGCAGGCCTCGCCCTCCGAGAAGCAAGCCCACAAGCAGCGCGCGCGCTATCGCCGCTGAGGCGGCGCCGCGGCCCGGCGCCCGACGCACTCGCTGGAGGAAACCAACCGATGTCGACAATTGGCACGGCTGTCATCACCGGCGCCTCGAGCGGCATTGGCGCCGAGTTTGCACGCCAACTGGCTGCTCGCGGCTACGATCTGGTTCTCATCGCGCGACGGCGGCCCAATCTTGAAAGGCTGGCCTCCGACCTCACCGCACGCCACGCCGTGCCGGTGGAGATTCTCACCGCGGACCTGGCTGACCCCGACCAGGTCGAGCGCGTGGCGGCGCGCCTGGCGCAGTTGAACGAACCGGCGATTCTCGTCAACAGCGCAGGGTTTGGGACCACGGGCCGCTTTCTGCGCGTGGATGTCCGCAAGCATCTCGACATGATCCAAGTCCACCTAGCAGCCAACTTGCGCCTGGCTCACGCCGTGCTGCCCGCGATGGTGAAGCGCAAGCGCGGCGCGATTATCAGCGTGGCCTCCATCGGGGCGTTCGTGGCTCTCCCGGGAAACGTGACCTACTGTGCCACCAAGGCCTTTCTCGCGTCATACACCGAGGGGCTCGAAGCCGAACTGAGACCGGTGGGCATCCGCGTCCAGGTTTTATGTCCGGGCTTCACCCGCACCGAGTTCCACGACACGCCGGAGTATGCGCGATTCAATCCGGCGAGCCTGCCGTCCTTTCTCTGGCAATCGTCCGAGCAGGTTGTCTCCGCCTCGCTGCGCGGGCTCGAGCGCGGGCAACGGGTGGTCATCCCCGGAACGTTTTACCGCCTGATGATCGGCCTGGGCGCCCTGCCGATCGTCGGGCACGGCTTGCGCGCGGCCCTCGTGCGCCGGATGATGTTCGCCCGAAAGCCGGGGACGCGCGACACACGTTAGTTAGGTCCGCGGGCGGCCGGAGGGAACCGTTCGTTCGGGAAGGGCGCTCCCGCATTGGGTTCCACACGCGGGCCACGTCTCGATTATGATTGTCATCGGCGGCCGGTTTTTTCATCCGGGGATGAACTTGAATTCCGGCCGACACCGTGCACGGTAGTGTCCTCATCGCGGAGGCTGCCCATCCGCACACGAGACCTATCCATCCACAGGAGGTGAGGGGTGCACAACTATTTGATCGACATGGATGGAGTCATCGTGCGCGGCGAGGAGCTGATCCCCGGGGCCGATGCCTTCGTCGATCGCCTGCACCAACGCCAGATCAAGTTCATCATCTTCACCAACAATCCCACCTATACCCCCTTCGATCTGCAGCGTCGGCTGCAACGCATCGGCATCCGCCTCTCCGAGGATCACATCTACACCTCGGCCTTGGCCACCGCCGACTTCCTCGACTCGCAGATGCCCAAAGGCAGCGCCTTCGTGCTGGGCGAAAGCGGCCTGACGGAGGCCCTGCACGCCGCGGGATATGCCCTGAGCGACCACGCCCCGGATTACGTCGTGTTGGGCGAAACCACCACCTTCAGCTACGCGCGCATCACCCAGGCCATCCGCTTGGTCGCCGGCGGTGCGCGCTTCATCGCCACCAACCCCGACTCCTCGAGCCCGAGTGAGAGCGGCCCCACACCCGGCTGCGGCGCCATTGCCGCGCTGATCGAAGCCGCCACCGGAGTCCATCCCTACTACATCGGCAAGCCCAACCCGCTGATGATGCGCACGGCGCTGCACAGGCTGGGGGCGCATTCGGAGAACACCGCGGTAATCGGCGACCGGATGGACACCGACATCCGCGTCGGCCTGGAGACCGGTATGGAAACGATCCTGGTGCTTACCGGCGTGACCTCGCGCGAGATGGTCTCGCGCTTCCCGTACCGGCCGACGCGCATCGTCGAGTCCGTTGCGGATCTCGAGCGCGACGGAGATCCTTCATGAGCCCGATGCCGAAACCTGCTTCGCCGCTCGTCGGGCGAGTGTTGCGCGCGAGTGTTAGCGAATTCACGCTGGGCTGCCGCGCTCAGGGCGGCCAGCTGCCCGCCTTCGGCAGCCTGGTGCGGGTGGTGGCCAACCGGGACGCCGATCCACAAGCGGTCGAGATCCTGGGCGTGGTAGCCGATCTGCGCCTGGAGGACGATCCCTTCGTGCGCCAGTTGGTCGCGGCCGAGGTAAGCGACGAATACATCAACGACCAGCGCGACCGCCGCCAGGTGCCGATTGAAGTGCGCGTGATACACGCCGGGTTCTTTGATGCCCGGGCGGCAGCCTGGCATACCTTGCCCCCGCGCCCGCCGCTGGCCCTCGAGCAGATCTTCGCCTGCTCGGCCGATGAGGTACGACGCTTCTGCGCCTCGGGCGGACCCGGCGAGCGCGCCTGGAGGCTCGGCTTCTTGGCCCTGCTGATTGAAGCTCAGGCCGGCGATGCGTTGCTCGGCGCGGTGCTGGCCCACATCGCCCAGGTCTTCGAAGGCGAGGCCCGCCTCGAATTCGCGCGCGAGGCGGGTCGCGAGTTGGCCCGGCTGCTCTCGGCGGATGTGCTGCGCCTGAGCCGCCTGCTGCCTCAAATCGGTCAGACTCTGACCGGGACGGCCGGCCGCCTCTAGGGCACGCTGTGGCCCGCCCCATCGACGAGGATCATCATGCCTGATTCTGATCTGGATACTTTTCTCGGCCGGCCGCCGCTCACGCGCGGCGCGCGCCCGCTGGGCGTCGTCGTCGGCGGGTCGCTCTCGCACGGCCTGGAGGTCATGCTCGACCCGCACACCGTGCTGGAGGGGCTGGCCGTCGGCCGCTATGTGGTCATCCACGGCCAGACCCGCAAGCGTTTCTTTGGCATGGTCACCGACCTCTCGCTCGGCGCCACTCAACCGGACCTCGCCAGCCATCCGCCGGCGGCCGACGACGCCTACTCGGCCGAGGTCTTGCGCGGCACCGCGGCCTTCGGCCTGATGCACGTGGCGCCGATGCTCGAGCTGACCGCCGAAGGGGGCGAGCCGCGCCCGATCAAGACGATCCCCGCCCACTTCGCACAGGTACTGGAGGCCTCCGAAGCGGAGGTCAACCTGGTGTTCGGCGCCGAAGACCGGAGCCACTTCCACATCGGCGCGCCGCTCGAGATGAACGAGGTGCACGTCAACCTCGATCTGGCGCGCCTTGTCGAGCGCTCGTCCGGCGTCTTCGGCAAGAGCGGCACCGGCAAGTCGTTCATCACGCGCATGCTCCTGGCCGGCGTCGTGCGCGCCGGGCTGGCCTCCTGCCTGGTGTTCGACATGCACAATGATTACGGCTGGTCGGTGCGCGACGAAACCGGCCGCGAGTATAAGGGCCTGCGCCAGCTCTTCACCGACGGACGTGTCAGCGTGATCACCCTCGACCCGGAAACCTCGCGCCACCGCCAGAGCAAGACCGACCGCGAACTGCGCATCTCAATGCGGCAGATCGAGCCGGAAGATGTCGAGCTGCTGGCCGGGCTACTTGGGCTGAGTGAAATCCAGGTGGGCGCGCTGCACTTCCTGCGCCGCCGCCTGGGCCGGGATTGGATCGTCAAACTACTGGCCGAAAAGGAAAGTGATGAACTCAAAGAATTGGTGGACGAGGAACGCCTGATGGCCGGCACGCTCGGCGCCATCCAACGCAAGTTCGAACTCTTCCGCCGGTTGCCCTTCCTGCAAGAAGACCCGCTGGGGGAGGACGCCGTGGAGGAGATCTTCGCCCGCTTGAATCAAGGCACGAGCGTGGTTTTGGAGTTTGGCAGGTACGGCACCCAGCTGGAAGCCTATCTGCTCGTGGCCAACTACCTCACCCGCCGGATTCACGGCCGCTACGTCGAGCGCAAGAACCGCGCCGCGGGCGGCCAGGCCCAGGATCCACGCCCGCTGGTTATCGTCATCGAGGAGGCTCACAAATTCCTCGACCCGACCGTGGCCGGGCATACCATCTTCGGCACGATCGCCCGCGAGCTGCGCAAGTACAATGTGACGCTGCTGGTTGTGGATCAACGCCCGAGCGCGATCGACGAAGAGGTGATGAGCCAGATCGGCACGCGGGTGACCTGCCTCTTAGATAACGAGGCCGACATTCGCGCGGTGTTCTCGGGAGTCTCGGGAGCGGGCGCGCTGCGCGAGGTGTTGGCACGGCTCGACACACGGCAACAGGCGCTCATTCTGGGTCATGCGGTGCCCATGCCGGTGGTGGTGCAGACGCGTGAATACGGCGAGGCGCTCTACGCCGAGTTGGCCGGGGCCGCCGATGAGGGGGAGCGCAAGGCCCGGCGCGACCGCACGCGCAAGGCTTTGTACGGCGAATAGCCCGCCTCCTGCGGGCTGAGGCCGCCGGGAGCACAGCTTTTGCACATCTCCCGTCCAGGCACGCAACCCGCACTTGGCGTAGAATCCAGCCAGCCTGCGGCCTCCCCCTTCGCGACGGCCGCAGCGACGGAGTAGGCATGACGCGCATCCTGGTTGTGGATGACGAACCCGATACCACTCGCCTGGTGTCGCTCACCATGGAGCGAGCAGGCTATGAGGTCATCCCCTGCTACTCCGGCAAGGAAGCCTTGACCCTGGCGGAGACGCAGACCTTCGACCTCATCCTGTTGGATGTCATGTTGCCCGACCTGGACGGCTACGAGGTTGCTCGGCGTCTGCTCACCCGTGACACCCCCGCGCCGCCGATCCTGTTCTTCAGCGCGCGCGGCTCGCTCGAAGATCAACAAAAGGGGCGCGCCCTGGGTTGGGGCTACCTGGTCAAACCGGTGCGCCTGAGCACGCTGCTCGACAGCGTGCGCCGTTCGTTGGGCGAGCAGACCGGCTAGCCCTGTGCCCGGCTCCACCTCGCCCCGCCACGCCTACACTCCCGATTCTGATCTCCAATTCGTCGAAGCCTGCGCCCTGGAGCTGGAGGCCTATCTGATGGCCTCCGTCATCTACTGGCCGCTCGCACAGCCCAAAGGTCACAGCCCGCTGCCTCGGCTGACCCTCGGCGGGTTGCTGCTCGCGCTGCACCGGCTGAGCGCGGTCGATCGCGATCTGCCGGCCGAGCAGGCCGTGCGCCTCACCCGGGCCCGCACGCGAATCGAAACCGAACGCCTACGTCGGACGGCCGCCATCGGCGCGAAGATGACACTTGAGACGCATGCCCGACTCAGCCTGTGGCGCGCCTACCTCGACGACCTGAGCGAATCACCCGCCTCCAACGCGGACCTGTATCCGACCGAGATACGCCAGCGAACGATGCTGCAACTCCTGGCCACCGCCCCCGAAACCGGCCCGCTGCCTGCGGAGGCGCGCCAGGCGATGCCAGCCCTCGACGCACGCCTGCGCGAGATGTTTGCTGCGGGGTCCTTCGTGTGGGATGAACAACTCGCGCCCGCCTTCTCCCCGCCCGAGTACTGGTTCCTGTACGGGCGGCCCACGGAGAAGGGCGAGCGCGAGGGTTAGCAGACTGCAAATCGTGTACCGTCGCCTTCAAACCCCCACCCCTAACCCCTCCCCCGGCGAGTTGGAGGTGTCAGCGCGAGCGCGACATGCCGGGGGAGGAGAGAGGTTTCTAAGGAGGCGGGAGACGCTTCTTCCGCAAGTTGCAGGTTCGCGCGAGTGCGCAGCCTACTTGGCGTAATCCACGGCGCGCGTTTCGCGGATGACCGTCACTTTGATCTGACCCGGGTACTGCAGGCTCTCTTCCACCTTCTTCGCCACATCGCGCGCCATGCGTACCGCCGCCAGGTCGTCCAGCTCCTCCGGCCGAACCATGATGCGCACCTCGCGCCCGGCTTGCAGCGCATAGGCTTCGGTCACGCCCTTGAACGAGTTGGCGATATCCTCCAAGGTGCGGATTCGCTTGACGTATTGCTCGAGGTTTTCGCGGCGTGCGCCGGGTCGCGCACCCGAAATGGCATCCGCCGCCTCGACGATGACCGCTTCCACGCTCGATTGATCCACCTCATGGTGGTGCGCGGCGATCGTATTGACCACTTCCGGCGCCACGCCATAGCGCGCGGCAAAGTCCGCCCCGATCTGCGCGTGCGTGCCTTCGACATCGTGGTCCATGGCCTTGCCCAGGTCGTGCAGCAGGCCCCCGGCTCTGGCCACCGCCACGTTCGCACCGAGTTCGGCGGCGATCACGCCAGCCAGCAGCGCGGATTCGATGGCATGCGCATGCTGGTTCTGGCCGTAGGAGGTGCGGAATTTGAGCGTGCCCAACTTCTTGAGGATCTCCGGGTGCAGCCCGGGCACGCCCGCCTCGAAGGCCGCCCGCTCGCCCTCCTCGATGACCACCTGATCCACTTCCTTGCGTGAATCCTCCAGCACTTTTTCGATGTGCGCCGGGTGAATGCGCCCGTCCAGGATGAGCTTAGCCAGCGCACGGCGCGCCACCTCGCGCCGCACCGGGTCGAAGGAGGAAATGGTCACGGCTTCGGGTGTATCGTCCACGATGACGTCCACGCCCGCCGCCTGTTCGAAGGAACGGATGTTGCGCCCGTTGCGGCCGATGATGCGCCCCTTCATCTCCTCGCCCGGCAGCGGCACCACCGAAACGGACACTTCGGCCACGTGGTCGGAGGCCACTCGCTGAATGGCTTCGGCGATGACCTCGCGCGCGCGCCGGTCGCCTTCGGCGCGGGCCTCCTCTTCGATCTGGCGAATAGTGCGAGCCATGTCGTTGCGGCTCTCGCGTTCCACTTCCGCCAAGAGCTGCCCGCGCGCTTCTTCCACCGACATCTGTGCCACGCGCTGCAGTTCGGCCGTGCGGTCCGCGCTCAGTTTCTCGATTTCGTTTGTGCGCCGGTCGAGCGCGCTCTGGCGCTTGTTGAGGGCCTGTTCGCGCTGCTCGGTGCGCTCCACCTTGTTGTCGATCTCCGTGCGGCGGCGAGTGAGTCGTTCGTCCTCACGCGCCAGCTCCGCGCGGCGGCGCCCGGCTTCAGATTCGGCCTCGTCGCGCAGGCGGATGGCGGCATCGCGCGCCTGCAGTTCGATCTGGCGCGCGCGCCCCTGCGCCTCGCCCAGTTCCTTTTCTAAGGCGGACCGTCGCGCCACCGCCTCACGATCGAGTTGCTGCTGGCGGTACCAGAACCCCAGCCCAGCGCCGAGCGCAATGCCCAAAAGCGCCGCCAGACTGCCAACGATTATCGGTACAGACATCGTGCGCTCTCACTTTCCGGCTTGCCGGCGCGGCACCGAGTCGGCCTGAGGCGCTGCGTTCTGTTCGCCCCACACCTCCTCGACGACCGGCCGAGCCACATTGTAGGTAAACCCTCTCCGTCCCAAGTAACCCAGCAATCGCTGGAAGAATTCCTTCCGTTCGAGACCGCTCATCCGGCGCGCATACCCGCGGGCGGCCGATCGCGCGGCGCTCTCATCGTCCACTTCGGCCAGCGCCTGGGCGGCGCTCTCCTCGCTCACACCTTTGCGCCACAGTTCGGCAGCCAGGGCGCGCCGCGAACGCGGTCGAAACGCACTGCGGTTCTCCACCCAGGTGCGCGCGAAGCCCGCGTCGTCCACCAACCCGCGCTCCACCAGCCGCGCCAGAGCGGCTTCGCGAACCGCCGCCTCCAGCCCGCGCCGCCGCAGGTAGTCGTCGAGCTCGCGGCGCGCGCGCGGCCGGCGGGCCAGCAGGCTCAGGCAGCGTTCTACACCCTGCTCAACGGCGTCGTCAGCCTCCAGCCGGGCCACCTCGTGTGGGCCAAGGTGCTGCCCGCGGCGCAGCCCCGCCGCCAGCACCTTGGCCAGCGAGAAGGCCCAGGCGCCGTTGAGGTAGATG
>JBGOXY010000067.1:0-10757 GCA_041479415.1 Anaerolineae bacterium | reverse complement strand
CTCGTAGAGCCACCCCGCGTGGGCGCGACGCGGCAGGGCCTCCACCCGCTCCAGCCACGCCTGCTCCGCGCGCGCAGCGTCGGCGAAGCACGCCTGCTCGAACTCCGCATGCACGCGCGAGGACTCTCGCCGCCGAGCAAGCGCCTCGTCAACGAAGCGCTGTTCCAGAGCTTCACGTTCCCCGGCGTAGAGCGGCAGGCGCGTGGCGTAATCGCGCAGCGTGGCGCGATGCAGCGCCTCGTGCCGCCAAAAGAGAGTCGCCTGATCGTACGTCCCGCCGGGGAGGGCTTCCTGCCCGGGAAGGTCGGCATCCACCCAGGCTGGCTTGAACAGACTGGTGCAGGGCGCGGCCGTTCCCGTGACAAAGTGCGTCGCCCCATCCGGCGCCAGATGCGAGACCATCGACCCCGTTGTGCCCGTCGCGCGGATGGGCCCGAATCCGGGATGTGCGCACACCTCAAAGTTGCGGATGCCGCGATCCGGCGTGTAGGGCCGGCTGCCCTGTGGGCCGTGATCGCGCAAGGCTTGCATCACCGTGTGAACGGTGATTCGTCCGCGCTGCGCGGTCAACGCATCCGTCGTCCGGCACTGGCGGTCGTTGCAGCGGCTGAAGGAGGTGTACAGCGGGTCGGAGTAGCACCGGCCAAAATGGAATTGCTCGCTGCGCGTGCACCATCCGCGGTCAACGGCCAACTTCACCAGGTTGGGCGAGGCCTCATCCCAGCGGCTGCCGATGGTGATACCGTTCGAAATCGTGCGGACGTCGCGCACGCGCTCGGCAGCCCACTCGCGGCCGGCGGTCTCAAGGACCCAGGCTGAGTCTGGGTCCGCAATCAAAAAGCTGTTGTGATAATAGGTCTTATGAGCAAACCCGCAATTGCCCCCTTGCCCGTACTGCTCAAGCATCTGAGTGATGACATGCAATGCCTCGCCGGCCGTGCGGGCCCGCTCCAGCGCAAGGCGCAGGAAATCCATGCCGATGAGCCCGGGACCCTTCTCATATGCGACTTTGGTGAACACCGCCTCATTGCCGATCGTCAAACCGTGTTCGTTGGCGCCCATTTCGGCACCCCAAATCCAGAAGGGTTTGGCGAGCAGCACGGCAAAGGTGTGGGACACCTGAGGCATCTCGATATGCGTGCACTTGACCTTCGACCCGGCCACGTGATTCGCCGCCGGGATGCGCACCACGTGATGGGCTTCATTGGGCTCGCGATTGGAATTCTTGCCAAAAAGGGTCACGCCGTCGGCGGTCACAGCACCCACGGCCACCAGTGTGTCACACACAGTCGCACCTCCATTGCACCTGGCGGTCAGATCCCGTGGGATTCGCGGGCGATGATCTCATCCTGGATCTCCTTGCCCAGTCCAACGAAATAGGCGTTGTAGCCCGTCACGCGGACGAGAAGATTTCTGTACTCCTCCGGGTTCTTCTGCGCCTCACGCAGAGTTGCCGGGTCGAGCACGTTGATCTGTAGACAGGTGCCGCCCAAGCGGCCGTAGGCGCGCAAGAGACCCATCAGCTTCTCCTGGGTCTCGGGGTTGCGCACGAGGCTTGGGCTGAAGCTCAGCGTGTGGCTGGCCCCGTTCGGTGCGCTTTCCAGGCCGAGCGCGCCGACGCTGTGGATCACCGCGGTCGGGCCCTTGCGGTCGGCCCCATTGACCGGGCATACCGCATTCGAAAGGAATTGCCCGCGTCGTCGGCCGTCGGGTGTGGCGGCGGTGGTGGGAGCATAGGCGATCCAGTAGTTCCATGAAAGATAACCGCCGCGGTAGCGCTTGCCGGTGGAGGAGGTGTGGGCGAAGGCTTCCTCAGTCCACAGGCGGCTGACCTGGCGCGCCAACTGGTCGGCGCGTGGGTCATCATTGCCATACTTCGGGGCTCGATTGAGAAGCATCTGCCGCATCTCTTCGCGCCCCTCGAAGTTGCGGTCGAGCGCCTCGACGAGCTGCGGCATGCCGATCGCGCGCTGTGAGAAGACCAGCGTCTCGACGGCGGCCAGGCTGTCGGCCACCGTGGCCAGCGCACATCCTTCCATCGTGAGGAAGTTGTAACGCGCTCCGCCGGCATTGCTATCCTTTCCGCTCTCGAGGCAGCCCTCGACCAACCCGCTGAGATACGGAACGGGTTCCCACCGGGCGCGACCGGCGTCCGCCATGTCGTTGACGCGGATCATCCATCGGACGAGGTGGATGAGTTGGCTCGAAAACGCCGTGAAGAACTCATCGAAAGAGGTGAAGCCCAGCGGGTCGCCGGTCCGCGGGCCGATCTGCTTCCCACTGGCCGCGTCGCGTCCGTCGTGCAAGACCAACTCCACCGCCTTGGCCAGATTGAGGTTTACGTCGACGGTGCCCGACCGGTCACATCCGCACAGCGTGTTCTCGAGGCAGCCCACGGGGGCATAGTCCCACAACCGTTCTTCGGGCAATCCTTCCCAGCGCAGCCCGGCGATCGAGTTCTCGTCGAAATTGAGCAGGAAGGGGGAGCCTTGTGCGCGGGCGAGCATCTGCACGACCTGCCGCAGTAGGCGGTCGGGCGTGTTGGCATGCAGGCGGATGTTCGGCTTCGGTTCGAGCAGGTTGAGGGACTCGATCACCTCCAGGAAGAGGTAGGTCAAGTCGTTGGATGAGTCACGCCCATCCTGGCCGATCCCTCCCAAGGTGATGAGCTGCCCGAAGGATGAGTTGATACCCTGATTGGTGCCGACCCATCCTTGGTAGTCGTAAACGTAGTTGTGTTTGATCGACCAGCACTCGAGCCACTCGCGGGCTTGCTCGCGGCTGAGGCGGCCGGCGCTCAGGTCGTCACGATAGAATGGGTACAGGTATTGGTCCACTCGCCCCGGCGAGACACCCGGCCCCGGGTAGCTCTCGGCGGCCATGAGCAGCATGTGCGTGGTCCACAGAGCCTGTAATGCCTCCGGAAACGTGCGCGGGGGAAGCCAGGGTGTCACGCGGCAGATGCGCGCAATCTCGGTCAGCTCGGAACGCCGGGCGGTATCCTGCTCGCGGGCTGCGGCCCGCTCAGCCTCCATCGCATACCGTTCGCCGACCTGGCGCACAGCATCGGCGCAGATGCTCACCGCTCGGGCCAGGTTGCGCTTGGCCGGGGGCGTCTCCGGCCGCCGTGCAATCTCCTCGGCCTCGGCCTGGATCCCCTTCCATCCGACCCGCAGCACCTTGGGATAGTCGGGCACCAGATGCCCCGGCACCGCGGCGCAGTTGCCCACGCCGACGTCGTTAAGGGCGTGCCATTCCTTCAGGAAGACTTCCTCCGCGCGATCGCGCTGCCCCGCCTCTTCGCGGTTGAGGCAGCGTGAAAGGGCTGTGCTGAAATGCGAGCCGACGACCAGCTCGCCTTCGAGAATCTGGACCGGCAAATGGCGGGTGGCCACTTCGCGAAAGAACAGCGCCTGGCGCACGACCAGTGGTTCGTCCCAAAACTCCTCAGGCAGGGCCACGGCTCGCGATGAGGCCAGCAAGTAGCTGCGGAATCCTTGCTGGAACATGGCCACCTCAGGGACGTTGGTCCAACTCCAGATGGAATAAACAACGTCCCACGGGGTGCCGGTCGAGTAAGCCCTGACCTGATTGGTGTAATCGCGCTCGTAGAACGACCAGAACTGGTCGCGCAAGCGGCGAACTCGCGGTGAGAGGCTGGGCGAGGCCGACCACAGTTGGGCCGGGGCAATCGTGGCAGTGGCGGTGGTCATTTCGGGCCTCCGGGATCTAGACCGTTTGCGGCACAATACTGTGCGATGTGCTATTCGAGGTGTGATTCTAGGCCAGAATACCCCACGGCGCGATCGGCCTCAAGTGCCACCCGTCATGTCTCAGGTCGGGCCAGAACGCGCTCCAAAGTGCGGGGGTTGATCTGGAGGAGGAACGCGGCAGGAGCGGGCAGCTCGCAAAATCACCCGAGCGGCCAGCATTCGCACAACGGGTCCGAGGCGGCCGACTTCCTGCGAGGCTGAGTTCTGCTCATGGGAGAGGCGCCGTGGGCAGCGATGACCCTCTGGCCAGCAGGCGACCGACGGCCAATGCGCACAAGGCGATCGCCACGAGCACGAGACCCGTCCACAGCGCGAGGTTTAGGTCTCGCTCGAATGCGCCGTACACGAGCAGAGGCATGGTTTGCGTTCGCCCGGGTAGGTTGCCTGCAAACATGAGCGTCGCGCCGAATTCGCCCAGCGCGCGAGCCCAACTCAGGACCAGCCCGGCCAACATTGCCGAACGGCTCACCGGAATCGCCACGTGCCAAAAGAAGGTCCACTGTCCAGCGCCGCTCATCGCGGCTGCTTCGTCAAGTTCATTGGGGATGGCTGCGAACCGCACCTGGGCCGTTCGCACATAGAACGGCGCGGCGACAAAGACTTGGGCCATGACCACCGCCACCGTGGTAAAGGGGAGGGCAAGACCGAACTGCTGCAGCAGGGCGCCTAGGGGCGAGCTGCGGCCAAAGGCCATGAGCAGCCCAAGCCCTGCCACGACCGGAGGAAGAACAACTGGCAACTCAACAACCAGGTTCACAAGGTCGTGAAGCGGAAAGCGATAGCGGGCCAGAATGTAGGCCAACGGTGTTCCCAGGATCAGGATGATGACGGTGCTCATCGCCGTCGTCGTCAGGCTGAGCGCGACGGCCATGAGCAGCGGGCGATTGAGTAGCTCGAGCGCCGCGATGGGCGCGGCGGCCGCCCGCAGCGCAAGGGCCGCGGGTGGGATAACCATCAACAGCAGCAGCACGAGGGGCGGCAGGACCAGCAGCAACGCTGGACGGGGCGCTGGGAGCGACCGTGTAGGTGGCGGTGGTGTCATGCGGTCACCCATTGGGGGGCGGCGAGAACCCCCACTGGGCCAAGATGCGCTGCCCCTCGGGTCCAAGCACAAAGTCGACAAATCCGCGCGCGAGCGCAGGTTGCTGCGAATCGCTGATCATGCCAATGGGGAAATGAGCCGCGACATTGAATTGAGGGGGAATCTCCACCACGGCCAGCTGTCCGGATACGGAGCTTGTCACATCCGTTACATACACGACCCCTGCATCCGCCTCGCCCAGCGCGATCTTGGCCGTGACTTGGCGAACGTTTTGTTCCTCCGAAACGAGGTTGGCCAGAACGCGCTGCTTGAAGTCCGATCCAAAAGATGACTCCGCGGCCGCCCGATCGAACACGGCCTCGGCGAAGTCGCGCACAGGCACCCCCGGCGCCGCCAGCAAGACGTGCACGCCCGGGCGCGCCAAGTCCGCCAGGGTCTGCACCCCAGCCGGGTTGCCAATCGGCGTGATCACGACCAGGTGATTCGTTGCGAAGATGGGCGCATCCCCTGTGACCCGACCGGCGGCTTGGGCAACGCCCATTTGCTTCTCGTTGGCTGATGCGAAAACGTCTGCGGGCGAGCCTTCGGTGATCTGAGCGGCAAGTGTGGATGATCCGGCGTAGTTGAACGTCACCTCGACGCCCGGATGCTGCGTTGCGAATGACTCTCCGATCTCGTCGAACGCATCCGCCAGTGTGGAGGCTGCGAACACCAACAGCTGGTCTCCTTGGGAGTCCTGGGTGGTTGCGACCTCACGAATAGGTGAGACGGCACACCTGGAAGCCAAGCCACCGACGACGGTTGCGCAGATCAACCACTCCGCGCGAGGCGCGCGCACTCGTGTACCGCCTCTAGCGAGAACCCTTGGCGGATTCGGATGCGCCAACCTTCCTCCTTGTGGGCCTTCGTCGCGCCAGCCACGCGAGCCAATCGAGCACGGAACGCGCTTGGTAAACGCGGAACGCATACAGAATCTCCCCAAAGTGATCATTGCCGCCTGCAGCGGCCGATGCGGCGCGTCGTTCGAGCTGTACGAGGCCCGTGCGACACACCTCGCGTTGGGCCAAGAGCAAGTCCTCAACGCGCGGCAGGTTCAGCAATTCGAAGAAACGCAATTTCGCCAGAAAGACAACCCGTACGGCCCGCAGCGGCGTCACCGGCTCATGCAGCCAGGCGAGAAAGCGTTGGCGCCCGAGAGGCGTAATCGTGTAAGTTCGACGCGCGGGCCGATGCGCTTGAGGTTCCAGGTGCGCTCGCGCAAGCCGACGCCGCGGCAATTCCGCCAAAGCGCCATAGAACCTGCTTCGGCCGGCAGTCCAGATTTCGCCCAACTCAACTTGATAGGCCGAGAAGAGCCGATAACCGTGAGCCGGCCCGCGCATCAGAAGTCCAAGGGCTAGCATGTCGAGGGGGAGATCGACCGGCGGGAGCGCGGTTGGAGGGGCGGTTCTGGCAGTCATCAGGCCCATCTATTCAGCTCTTGACTAGTCGGATCATGATTATAAACCCATTCGGCACGCCTCGACCGGACCCCAGGGCGGGGGTTGTGCCGGCCCTTCAGCGGTCACAGTCCGTGGCCGCCAGGGCTTCCGCAACCTCTGCCCGTCACGAATCCGTGAGCCGGCCTATGGGCCGGCTCACGGGAGTGGACATCCGAGTCACGCGGGGCGCGCCGAACGCGTTTCGAGGTCAGATGACCGGACGGCCGCCGTGGGCTGCCGGTTTCGTGCGCATCAGGTCTGCCAGGCGCCCCACGATCTGGTCGGGCGAGCCGCCCTTGCACAAGAATGCGTCGGCGCCCGCCTCCCAGGCGCTACGCTCATAGGAGGCGTACATGGAGATCAGCACAACCTTGATCGCAGGCCAGCGGCGCTTGATCTCCCGCGTGGCGCGCAATCCGTCCATCTCGTACATGCGCACGTCCATCAGCACCAGGTCCGGCGCAAAGTGCTCGACGATCTGGATGGCCTGGCGGCCGTCGAGGGCCTCCTCCATCGGGCCGACGTGCGGCCAGGTGCGCAGGAGCGCCCGCATGGCATGTCGGGCACGAGGTTCATCATCGACCACCAGCACGCGCAGCTTCCCTTTCATCGTGAGCCATCCCATGGCGGCCTCCGTCCCCTCTGCAAGATCAGGTTACACCGGGTCGTCGACGGGCTCACCCTGCAGAAGGATGATTCTCACTCGTATCCAGGCCGCCCTGGGGGCGGCCTGGATACACCTTAAGTTGTAGGAGGCGTGGCTGAGAGCAGCGGGCGCGCGCGTGCTAGGCGGCGTCCCCGCCCAAGTCCGGCGAGTCGGAAAGCGAGGCAATCCCCTCGCGCAATGCGAACAGGGCAGCCTGGGTGCGGCTCGCCAAGTGCAGCTTGCTGAGGATGTTGCTGACGTGCGTGCGAACGGTCATTTCGCTGATAACCAACTTTTCCGCGATCTGGCGGTTGGAGTGCCCCTGGGCGATCAGCTTGAGCACGTCCAGCTCGCGTTCGGTCAGGGGGTCGGTCGTGAGCGGCTTCTTCTGCGGATGCGAGAGTTCGAGCAGCACCTTGCTGGCGATCGAGGGTTCGAGCGATGGCTCGCCCCGGAATACTTGATGGATGGCATGCACCAACTGCTCGGGGCTCGAGTCCTTGAGCAAATAACCCAGCGCGCCCGCCTTGATCGCCGGGAAGACCTTGTCGTCGGCGGCGAAGCTGGTCAGCACGAGCACGCGCGTCTTGGGCAACTGCTCGGTGATCTGCCGGGTGGCCTCAATCCCGTCCATTTGGGGCATGACCAGGTCCATCAATACGACGTCGGGTGTCAACCCGCGCGCCTGGGTCACCGCCATGACCCCGTCGCCGGCTTCACCCACCACGGAGATGCCGCTTTCGGTCTCGAGCAGCGCACGGATTCCCTTGCGCACGATGGCATGGTCGTCGACGATAAGCACCCGTATGGGATTCTCCATAATGTCCTCCTCGTGCCAGGAGCTCGGTCAGGCGGATACATCGCCGGCCTGCGTGCCCGGCACACGAATGTGAATGTGTGCTCCCTTGCCCGGATAGCTCTGGATCTCGACTATGCCACCGATCTTGGCCGCGCGTTCGCGGATGCTGGCCAGCCCCATGCCGCCGCCTTCGCTCGAGAGATCCAGATTGAAGCCGACCCCGTCGTCGTGGATGTCCAAGGCAGTCTCACCTTCGGAGAAGTGCAGCTCCACCGCCACCGCATGCGCGTGCGAGTGCTTGAGCACGTTGTTCAAGGCTTCATGCGCAATCTGATACATCTCGCGCTGAAGCAGGGCGGGCAGGGTTTCCTGCCCCTCGACAGTGATATTGGCGTGCATGCCGCCGCGGGCTTCCACGGCCTCCAGGCGAGCCTGGATCGCGTCAGCCAAGCTGCCCTTCTCGAGGGCTGTTGGCCGCAGCTCGTAGATGAGCAGGCGCATTTCCTTGAGCGCCTCCTGGGCGGTGTCGCCCAGTTCGTACAGGTGACCGCGCGCCTCCTGGGCTCGTCCGCTGTCCATGAGGCGGGCCGCGGCCTCCGCGTACAACGTCACGCTGTACAGCGACTGGGTCACCGAATCGTGAAGTTCGCGGGCCAGTCGCGCGCGTTCGGAGAGCGCGGCCGATTGCTCCGCCTGATCGTAGAGGCGCGAATTCTCCACCGCCAGGCCGACCTGCTTGCCGATCGATGAGAGCAGCGCCAGATCCTCGGCCCGCAGCGGGCGCGACCCATGGGTGGCCAAGATCAGCGCCCCCACCAGCCGGTCCTTGACCATGAGAGCCACGCTGACGCCTTCGCGAAGCTCCGCCTGCTGGAGCGCCTGGCCAATCTCCGGGTTCGGATGGTGCTCCACCTCCCACACGACCGGCAGCCCAGTGCGGCTCGCCTCCTCTACCCGGGAACCTTTCACCGGGATGTGGACGAGCGGACCGCTCAGCACACCCGGCATGCCTCGCTGGGCCAGCGGCTCGAGGTAGGGGCCCCCGCCCTCACCGCCTGCTGGAACGGAGGCCTCTGCGGCGATTCGGTAGGCGACCCCAGCCTCAAAGCCGAGAGTCTCCATTGTCTTGTCGAGGGCGGCCGTCATGATCTGCGAGAGATCCAACGACTGGCTGACCAGCGTGGCGATCTCGTTGAGCGCCGCCAATTCGTGCGTGCGCTCGACGACGCGCCGCTCGAGCGTCTGATAGGCCTCGCGCAGGGCATCCTGCGTGCGCCGCTGGTCGTCGATATCCTCGACCATGGCGATGGCAAAAAGCGGCGTCCCGTTCTTCTCGCGCGCCACGGCCACCGAGAGACGCCCCCAAAAAAGCCGCCCGTGGCGCGAAAGGAAGCGCTTCTCGATTTGGAATTCGTCCCGCCCGCCGGCGAACAAATCGTGGAGTAAGTCCCGCTCGCGTTCCACATCTTCCGGCGCCGAGTAGGCCTCCAGGTCCAATTGGGCGAATTGCTCATCGCTGTATCCCAACATCTGCTCGAGTTCTTGGTTGGCCTCCACCCAGTGGCCGTCGGCGCCGATGACACCGATCCCGATGGGTGCCCCTTCGAACGCGGTTCGGAAGCGCGCTTCGCTGCGGCGCAGGGCGCGTTCGGCCAGCTCATGGTCGACCGCCACGGCGACCAGATGAGCGCCTGTCTCGAGCGTGCGCAGTTCGCTGCGCGTCGGAGCCCGGGGCTGGCGGTTGAACAGCCCGAACACGCCCACAAACATACCGTGGGCGGTGAACACCGGCTCGAGCCATGCTGAACGCAGGCCGCCCTCCAGCGCCACCTGGCATATTTCGCTCCATCGCGGGTCGGTGGCGATATCCTGGATGATCTGCCGCTCTCGCGTGCACAAGAGGCTGCAGCACGTCACCGATTGCGAGTCCGCCGGCAGCCCGTCGATCGCACGCACAAATCCCCTCGGCAGGTTTTCGGAGGCGGCCACCCGATAGTGCGTCCCGCCCTCCTCAAGCAGCATGACCATGGCAATGGCGCCCGGGGTCTGGGCTTCCACCATGCGCACCAGGGAGCGCAGAGTATCCGCGGTTGGCTGCCCGGTCGCCAACAGTTCGAGCAACCTGCGCTGGCCCACCTGTATCGCCTGCGAACGGCGATGTTCCAGCGCGTTGACGATGATCTCGGCCACCAGCCGCAGCAAGGCGGTGGTATCTTCTCCCCACGCCTGCTCATGGCGCACGGCGTCGAATCCCACGAAGCCGACGGCAATGCCACGGTAGACCATGGGTACGAATATCGCCGAGCGGACGCCCAGGGCGGTCAGATGCTGGCGGTCGGCCTGCCCCTCCTCCGGCAGGTCGGCCACGCGCTGCAGCTCGACCGGTTCCAGCCGGTTGAGGCGCGCGACAGTCCAGGGCATTTGCGACTGCGGCCCGGCCGGAGCAACCTGGCGCAGGGAGGACACCCCCTCGGCACACCACTCATGCGAATTCTCCATGCTCGTGCCGTCTTCCGAGAAGAGGCACACGCGCGCCCGATCACCGTGGGCGAATTCGCCGATCGACTGCAACGCGCCGATGATGCCCGCGTCGACATCTTCCGGTTCGAGGTTGACGAAGTCGGAGGAGATCGAGCCCACCAGCTTCTCGAAGCGCAGCCGTTCCTGGAGCGCCTGCTCCGCGCGCTTGCGTTCGCTGATATCTTGCAGAACCGAGATCAGGGACTTGGGCGTTCCGGCCTCGTCGCGCAAGACGGCGGTGGTCAGCCCGGTCCACATCACGCTGCCGTCCTTGCGCAGGTAGCGCTTCTCGGTGCTGAGGGACGACAATTCGCCGGTCAGCATCTGGCGCAGGAACTCCCGGCTGAGGTCGCGGTCGCCGGGGTGAGTGATGTCGAGGGAGTTGAGCCCGAGCAGTTCCTCGCGCGAGTAACCCAGCATCTGGCACAGGCGCTCGTTCACTCGTTGCCAACGCCCGTCGAGCCGGAGGTGAGCCACACCCACCGCCGCCTGCTCG
>JBGOXY010000066.1:0-10787 GCA_041479415.1 Anaerolineae bacterium | reverse complement strand
TGATCAACCGTAACATGTCTGGGCCGTCGTAGAGCCCCAGCTGTGGCGAGTGACCCAAACGGATCCAAAAGCGGAATATGCCGGCTTCGATGGCCTCCACTAGCTGTGCCGGCGATAGGCGTTGCACGATCTCACTCAATTGCCACCCCTTCCTTGCGGCTCAGGGAGAGCAATGGCGCCTAACTCATATTATACGGACTCCTCCCTCCATCTGCTTGTTCTTGGTTTCGCCGCAT
The DNA here is from genome assembly GCA_041479415.1 of Anaerolineae bacterium. Lineage (GTDB taxonomy): Bacteria > Chloroflexota > Anaerolineae > Anaerolineales > RBG-16-64-43 > RBG-16-64-43. Next base: position 10,551 of record JBGOXY010000066.1, on the reverse strand, counting down.
CCCACGACCGCAAATCATCCTGCTTTGTTGAGCGGAGTCGTTGTGTCCTGTCTGTCAGGGGATGATATGCGGAGCGGGCGCCGTGTGGCATCGGCCACTATGGCCCGCGCAAGCGACAGGCTAGCTCCAACAGCCGACGACGTGACAACCGTCGCAATAACATGTACCCCCAATGCAAGCGGTGGCGCTCGAAGATGCCACCGGGGTCGAGGGAGACTTCGTTCAGAATACTGCTTGCGGATCCTGTCAGCGGGCGAGCAGCGGCAGATACAGCCAGAAACCGAGCTGACGCGCTGCGCCGGAATCCGGATCGATCATCAGACTCGTCACTTCTACTGCTTCGAAAGCCGAACCCGGCACCTGGTGGAGTTGATGCAAGACGTCGTTGTCCCAGCGTTCGTCCGGCGCGCCGGAGCGGCACCGAATGCGAAAGCTGCCGCAGTCAATAGGGTCCAGCGCGCCCGACCTCTCACAGCGAAGAGACCGGCTGCAGTGAGCGCCGCGTCTGCTGCGAGCCACACCCACAGGGGAGAATCAAAACTGGGTTCGATTGCGATTCCCGCAACCCAACCCAGGCACAATGCGAACAGCGTCACAGGGCCCCCCTCCCCGATGAACGCTTATCGACTCAGGTGGTGGACTTGAGTCGAGGCACGACAAATCCCATGAGCAGCACGGCTGCCAGCGCGAGTGCCGCGCCGAACCCAAAGGGCGCCGCGGCGCCGAAGCCCGCCCACGACCCGAGGCCTTGCCACAGCAGGCCCGCGATGAGCGAGGCCGGCAAGGCCATCACCCCGATGGCCGCATTGTACACCCCGTAGGCCGTGCCGCGCGCCTCGACCGGAACCAGATCCGCGACCAAGGCCTTGGACGTTCCTTCGAACATCGCGTAGTAGAGACCATACACGCTCATCAGCACCCACACCTGCCACCCCTGACGGGCAAAACCAAAACCGGCGTAGACCAGAGCGTAGACCAGCCATCCACCGAGAATCACGCGTGACCGGCCGATCTTGTCGGAGCGCATGCCAGCCGGCACGGAGGCCAGGGTGTAGACCAGGTTGAACGTGACGAGCATGAGCATGACCTGCAGCACGGTCAGGCCTCGTTCCTGCGCACGCAGCACGAGGAAGGCATCGGATGAGTTGCCGAGAGTGAACAGACCGACCGTGGCGATGAAACCCCAGAAGCGCGGGCTGAAGCGAAGGCGGCGCCCGGGTTGCTCGGCGTCCATGCCGCCGGTGGGCCGAGGCGATTGGGCGGGATCGCGCGCGAGGAGGATCAGGCTGAGCACGCCGAGGACTGCCGGAATGATGCTCAGCGCGACCACCCAGTGAAAGGTCCCGATCCCCAGCCGCGTGGCGGCGGCCCCGGTGCGGTACACCACGAAGGCGGCGACCGCCAGGCCGAGCAACGCGCCCAGCGTGTCGGCCGCGCGGTGCAAGCCGAAAGCCATTCCGCGCTGCTCGGGCGCGATGCTGTCGGCGACCAGCGCGTCGCGCGGCGCGGTGCGAATGCCCTTTCCCAGGCGGTCCGCAAAGCGCAGCACAAGGACCATTGGCCAGGTGGCAGCCAACAGGAAGAGCGGCTTGGCCACGGCCGAGAAGCTGTAGCCGAGAACAGTCAGCGGTTTGCGCTTGCGCATGCGGTCGGAAACCGACCCGGAGAGGATGCGTGAGAGCGAAGAGGTTGTCTCGGAAACCCCTTCGATCAGGCCGATGACCGACGTGCGGGCGCCGAGCACGTTGCTGAGGTAGAGCGGCAAGAGATGGAAGATCATCTCCGAGGAGATGTCGGTGAACATGCTGGTGAGGCTGACGGCCCACAGGTTGCGCGGCAGACGCCTAAGGTCGAGCTTGGGATTCGTCGTTTCACCCGTTGCGGTCATATGTGCTCTTCCTTCATGCGAAGCGGCCCCGTGCCGGAGGGGCTCAAGGTGGGGTTTCGCCCATAGGCCCGGACCCACAGTCTACGCCATACCCGTCCTTGGCGCAGGCGGGCGCCGGGAAGAGAAGAAGCTCCCGGGCAACCCGGGAGCTTCGCAGATGGCTAACAAGATCGTGTCGGCCGACCCGCATCACTCCGGTTCGGCAGGCACAGTTGTATGGATGCGCGCTACGCGGTCGGCAGCACGGGCTCCGTTGGCACGCGTTCCTTCCAGATTTCAAAGGTTTCGACGGCGCCGGTCTTGGCGCGCTCGCTGGCCAACCATTTATCGAAGAACGAATTCTGAAGATCCTCGTAGGCTTGGAGAGACAGCGTGCGCACCTGATGCGATACAACATTGATCAAATGCCAGCCAAAGGTGGTCTGCACCGGCTCGCTGATGGCCCCCGGCTTGAGGGCAAAGGCAGCCGCCTCGAACTCGCCCACCATCTGACCACGGCCAAACCAACCCAAGTCGCCGCCGCTGTCTTTGTTCGACGTATCGAGCGAGAATTGCGCCGCGAGTGCGTCCCACGACTCGCCCTTCGTCAGGCGATCGCGCAGCGCGGCTGCTTCGCCCTCGGTTCCAACCAGGATGTGGCGCGCGTGGACTTGGTCTTCTTCGCGCGGAAGGTCTCCGGTGAGCGCGGCTTGCAGCTTGCGGCGGTAGAGGACTGATTCAATCACCTCCAGGAATTCGGCCTCGTTCATCCCGGTGGCGTTGCGGGTCTCGCTCAAGTAGGCCTGGTAGTCCTTGTCGAAGCCCTCGGCCGTGTAAGGCGTGGACGTGGGGATCGGTGTGCGCGAGGGTTCGGGCGTCGCAGGGGTGGCGGTCGGCGTCAGCGTGATCGTCGGCGTAGGTGAAACTTCCGGTGTCTTGGTCGGCGGTTGCAGGGTGAGAGTGGGCCCGGCCAAGGTCGGCGTACCCTCAGGATAGAAGCCGAAGGAATCGTGCAGCTCGCGCGCGACCTCGTCTGAGGTCACCACAATCCCGCGGCGCGCCGCTTCCTGGCGGATCAGGCGATCGCTGATGAGCGAGTCCACCACCTTCTGCCCAAGCGATTGACCGTCGGCCAGCTCGGCTTGGATAGAGGCAAGCTGTTGCTGGATATAGCTGTTGGTGCTCGGATCGCTGCCCAGGAAGGATGCGAATTGGAGGGTCTGGTTGTACTGCCCGATGAGTTGAAAGCGCCGATACCGGGCGGCCACCTGAAACTGGTGTGTGGTTATCTTGTCCCCGCCGACGATGGCGACCGGCTGACGTTGCTTGAGAACGTACTGATCGAGCAGGCCCGCACCGACGATCGCCAGCACGATGAAAAGAATGAGCGACGTTACGATCACCACCCAGCGGCGCTGGACGTCGTCGCGACGCATGTGCACGCGTTGTTTGCGCGTCAGATCACGCGGGTTCTCGACTGCCTTGGGTTTCATGCAGTGCTCCTCAACCGGCCGGCGCGCCCGGGCCCTCGGGCGCGGGCCGCAGACTAGTCTTCGACGAAAGCCAGCAGCGCCAGGTGACGGGCGCGCTTCACCGACACGGCCAAGGCGCGCTGATGCTTGGCACACGTACCGGTCTGCCGCCGCGGGCGGATCTTGCCGCGTTCCATCACGTAGCGCCGCAGCAGATCGATCTGTTTGTAGTCGATCACTTGGATTTGGTCGATGCAGAACTGGCACACGCGCGGCCGGCGCATGTACTGGCCGCGCTGATAAGGTGTCGACTCGCTCGCGCCGCCATTCGCCGGACCACGAGATTCATCTTGTCGATCCACGTTCATCCTCCTTGCTCGGCCCGCCCTCGCAGGCGGGGTTAACTCAAACGAAACGCTCAGCCTGCCGTCTCAACTCACGCCGGCCTGGTTCGGCGCCAGCGGGTAAGTCTAGAAGAGAGCCTCTTCCTCGTTTGCGGCGGAGGCCCCTTGGGCGGCGGGCTCGCGCCGTTCACCCAGCATGATCATCTCGCTGGCCACGATCTCGACGGCGGCATGCTTCTTGTTCTCGGCATCTTCCCAGCGCCGGGTTTGCAGCCGTCCTTCGACGTAGACCTGCTGGCCCTTGGCCAGATATTGCTTGCAGATCTCCGCCAAGTTGCCCCACGCCACCACTGTGAACCACTCGGTTTCCTCGTGGCGCTCGCCGTCGGAGCCGCTCCACGCTCGAGTGGTGGCTACGCTGAATGTGGTCACCGGCTTTCCGCTCGGCGTGTAGCGCATCTCAGGTTCCCGGCCGAGGTGACCGATGACCATCACCTTGTTTAGACTGCGAGTCATGGCAAAGCCTCCCTCGCCGCCCGGAGACGCTGCGGCACCTGCCGCACGCCCGGGCAACGCCACGGGCTAGGCCTCGGCAGCCGCAGCCGGTGCGGCTTCGACGCTTTCCTGACGGGTGACCAGGTAGCGCATAATCGGCTCGCTCAGACGCAGGTTGCGTTCGAGCGCGGCTTCGCCGGCCGGGGGCATCTGCATTGTAATGAAGACGTACAGGCCTTCGTTCTGCTTGCCAACGGTATAGGCCAGGCGCCGCCTGCCCCACAGATCGGTTTTGACAACCGTGCCGCTGCTTTCGGCGATCCACGTCTTGACCTTCTCGAGCAGAGCGGTCAGACCTTCCTCGCCAATGTCGGTGCGGACGAGCAGACCCACCTCATAGTTGCGCATGGGGTACCTCCTTTCCTCGGGAATGCCCCCCTTGGCCGGCCGGGGAAGGCCGGGTGGGGAGCGGAAAACGTGGGCCCAAGGCCCACGTGCAACGCGATCATTCTACCACGCCGGGCAAGAGGGTGCAACTTGCAGGCTGCGGAATACCCGTTCCACCTCACCCCCTACCCCCTCTCCGCCGACGGCTTTCATCTGACAGGACGGTGCGCCGCTGAGAGGGGGTGAGGAAATCAAGGAGCCGGGGGCCTTCGGCCCCCGGCTCCTTCAAGAAACCTCGCCCATCCCCCGGATTGAGGCTCGATCACCGCGACGAGTGTTGCCCGGGGGAGGGGCTAGGGGCCTGCCCTCGGAACGAGGGTGGGGGCGAGGCCCGGTCGCCTTGCTCCCGTTGGCCACTAGACCAGCGGCTCCACCTGGTACAGCTCGCCGCTTTCGAAGCCGCGCGCGGCGTAGTACTCGCGCGTGCCGATGGCTGAGATCACCGCCAGCCGACGGTAGCTGCGAGCGCGCGCGATGCGCTCGGCCTCGGCCAGGAGGCGCGCGCCCAGCCCCAGGTGCTGCACGGCACCCTCCTGAGTCTCGCCCAGGCTCAGGCTTTGGCCGTAGATGTGCAATTCGCGCACGATGGCCGCGCCGCGCAAGTCCGCCGCGAGCGCGCGCGGCGCCTCAGCCTGCGGCAGATACAGCCGCAGGTAACCGGCCAATCGGTCGTCGGGCGTATCGAACGAAAGGAAGTGCTCCTGGCCGCCGCCGGCCGTGTACGTCAGGTCGCCCAGGCGCAATAGGCCGGGGTCCACCGGCCGTTCGCGCACCTCGCGGCAGCGGATGCATGCGCAGCGCAGCCCGCGCTGCCCAAGCGCGCGCTGCGCCTCCTCGCGCAGGTTCGATCGCCGGTTGCCCGCGACCACGTGGTGCGCGGGGATATCACGCACCAGACGGTTGACCCGGCAGTAGCGTGGGATCGTGGGTTTGATATCGACCATCATTTCGAGCAGCGTCTCGTACGAGTACGGGGAGTACTCGCCTCGCTCCCAGTAGGCGAAGAGTTCACTGTTGCGCAGGAGTGAGGTGGGGTAGATTTTCAATTCGTCCGGACGCAGATTCGCATCCGACCACAGCCTGGCGAAATCCGCCCGGTCGCGCTGCGGGTCCGATCCAAGCAGGTTCGGCATCCAATGCGCGTGGATTTTGAATCCCGCCGCCCGCAGCAGGCGGAATGCCTCGCGCGTGGTCTGCAGCGAGTGGCCGCGCTTGTTAAGCGCCAGGATTTCGTCATCGGTTGACTGCACCCCCACCTGGACCTTGGTCACCCCTAACTGACGCAGCCAGCGCAGCTCGTTCTCATCGATGCGGTCCGGGCGCGTTTCCACCACCAAGCCGACGTTGCGCCGCGCGCCGCGCGCGTTGGCGGCCTGGGCCGCCTCAAGCGAGGGCGATTCGGCCCCATTGATCGCCTCCAGACAACGCTGGACAAACCAGGCTTGATAGTCGCGGCGGTAGGCGCTCCACGTCCCGCCCAGGATGAGCAGCTCGATCTTTTCGGTGGGATGCCCGACGGCGGTGAGCGACTCGAGCCGTGCACGGGTTTGGGCAAACGGGTCGAAATCGTGCTGGCCGGCGCGCATGGCCCCAGGCTCGTCGACCAAATAGCTCTTGGGCATGCGCGCATCGGTGGGGCAAAAGATGCATTCGCCCGGGCAAGGGTAAGGCTTGGTCAGCACGGTGACCGTGGCCACGCCCGAAAGCGTGCGCACCGGCTTCATGCGCAGCGCGCGCAGGAGAGCGGGCGATTCGGCGATTTCACCCGCCGCGACCATTTCGCGGTAGGCGTGCACCAGTGCGTCTTTGGCGAGGTAGGAGCCCAGCGCCGGGTGGCGGTGCAGCGCCGCGCGCAGCGCAACGCCACGCACCAGGTCGTGCAAGACGGCACGCGCCGCGGTGCGGCGCGTCTCGTCGGTGTAGTCGCGTGCGCGCTGCCAAGCTTCTTCGCGCGAGGTAATGTCGCCCATCCCTGTATAATCGCCGGCCATGGATACACACGTAGCCGCGCGCCTGTTGGCCCTCAATCGGGGATTCTACCAAACGTTCTCAGCCGACTTTGCCCAGACGCGTGAACGCCTGCAACCCGGCGTGGTCCGCATTGCACGCGAAGTCGCCCGCGAGGCACGCCTGCTCGATCTGGGCTGCGGGGGAGGGCAACTGGCGACGCATCTGCTCGCCGAGAAGGCGCCCCGCCTGTACCTCGGCCTCGACCTCAGCCTGCGCCTCTTGCATCACGCGCGCAGCGGTTCTCTCCCGGAGGCGGGACACGCCCGCTTCGCCTGCGCCGATCTCTCGGCAGCCGCCCTGCCCCTCAGCTCGGCTGTGCGCTTCGACTGGGTGTTTCTCTTCGCAGTTATCCATCACCTTCCAGGTTTTGAATTGCGCCTGCGCGTGTGCCAAGAGGCCCGCCGCCGTCTCGTGCCCGGCGGCCGGCTGGCCCTCTCCAATTGGCAGTTCAGCCGCAGCGCACGTCTGCGCCGCCGGATCGTGCCCTGGGCGGAGATTGGGCTGGGCGAGCATGAGGTGGACCCGGGGGACGCGTTGCTCGATTGGCGCCGCGGCGGACGAGGAGTGCGCTTCGTGCACCAGCTGGAGGAGCCCGAGCGCCGGCTGGTGTGCCGCGAAGCCGGCTTCCGCGAAACCGAGTACTTTGCCTCCGACGGCGAGGGCGGCGATCTTTCCGACTATGCCGTCTGGGAGGCGATCTAATTTCCCGTGGCCGCATCTAAAACGCGCGCCGACGTTTCGGCGCGCGTGAGGGAGGCGTGGAAGGAGCGCGTGCAGGATGCCTACGTCGCGGCCGCCTTGGAGATCACGCTCAGACCCTCCACCATTTGGCGATTGAAGAGCAGCACCGGTGCGCGGCTCACGAGCTGTGGGAAGAACACCGGGATGAGGGTGGCGTTGTAGAGGGGGATGAAATCGCGATGGCCCTGGAAGATGGTCTCTGCAAAGTTGAACTTGCCGGGCGATTCCATCACTCCGAACATCTCGAAACCCTTGAGGCCAGCCCACACCCGATAAGACACGAGGCGCCCGAAGCCGCCGCGCGCTACGGAGGGCGGGCCAAGATCGCTGCGCTGCTCGAGCAGCACCGCCACCAACTGCGACTTGACCGCGTCCCACGATTCGAAGCGGGCCACGGTCTCGGCCGGGCGATGCAGGCGGGCCAGCCACACCTCCACCACTTCGATCGAGGAGCCGGAGGTATCGTTGAGCACACCGATCACGCCTGAAGAAGAAACGGGGATCTTGCCTTTCACGCGGTAGTGCGGCGTGATCAGTTCAACTGGAACATGCGTGGAGATTAGCTTGCTGTCCATAGGGGTTACACCGCACGGAAGGCGGCGTACAAAGTCACTCCATCGATCGCGGTTTCGAGCCACACATGCCCGCCAGCATCACGCACCTGGCGGCAGGCTGCGCCCAGCGGGCTGACCGTGGGCCGCGAGGCAGCATCTTCCCCGAGTTCATCGAGTTCGCTCGAGCTCAGGCGGGGGCCGGAATCCAGAAGCGAGAGTGTGACCCACTCGCCGGGCGGCAGGCCCTCGGCCTGGGTCATGGTGAACGGGCCGGAGGGCTCGCCACTGCGCATGTGGAAAACGGCCAGCGCCACGGGCTCGCCGCTCGAGCGGGCGATGGCCCAGCCCAGGAGAGTCTGCATGCCGGTCAGGGCGAGCTTGGGGTTGCCGAACACGGGCGGAAACTCTCCGGCCAACTGCGGAATGATGCCGATGTGTCTGAGCTCGGCCACGGGCCGGACGGCTTTGAGGGCTTCATCGACAACCCGCGGCAACGAAAACTGCTCGGACCCGCGCGGGACCGGTGCGGCCGAGGGTTCGCTGGGCATGAGCTTGAGCAGCGGCTGGACTACCGCGCTGAGGCGCGCCAAATTGTCGCGGTAGGGTGAGCGCGGCGCGATGCGCAGCAGCGAATCGGTCTCGGTGGCGAGCACCTGCAGCGCCTGGCGGAATTCCGGCCCAAGCACCTCGCCCACGGCACCCATTGGTTTGGGCGGCGCAGGCGCCGCCATGTCCGGCTGTGGCGGACGCGCGACCGGCTTGAGGCGCGTGAGCGCCAAGCTGGCGGTGTGGGCCAGCGCGCGGACAATGATGAGCTGGTGCTCGCCAAACCCCTGCCCCGCACTGCGGTTGTAAATGGCCAGCACACCACCCACATGGCTTTCGATGAAAATGGGCATGTTGATCAGCGCCTGCACCATGTAGGCTGTCTTGACACGAAAGCGGCCTTCCCCGGGTGAGGGCTGGCGCACGAGCGGCTGGCCGGTGCGCACCACCTGGCTCACGAACATATCTGAGACGAGCTGATGGTGCAGCAAGGCACGCGTCTCGGGCGCCTCCTTGCTGGCTCGCAGGAAGACCTCGTTGGAGGCCGAGTCGATCAGGTAGAGGCTCGCGTCTTCGGCGTGAGTGAGGAAGGCCGTCGCCTCCACCACCTGGCGCAGGATTGCATCGACCTCGTGGCTTTGCAGCAGGACTCGCGAAACTTCGAGCAGGATGCGGTACTCCTCGTTCTGCTTGCGGAGTTGATCGGCGGCCAGCTTGAGCTTGGGCAGCGCCTGGCGCGCGCTCTGCTGGACGATCGCATCCCGTTGAACCGACATGATTGAATCGATGAGGGCTTCCGGCCGATAGGGCTTGAGCAAGAAATCGCGTACACCCAGGCGGAAGAGATCGCGCCCGGCTTCCGGGCTGAGGCGGGCGGCCAGGATGATGGCCGGCGACTGGTCCCCCCGGTCGCGGCGGGTCCGCAGCAAGGTCAGGGCCATGCCTTGCAGCTGGGTGATATCGACCACGATGACGTCGGCGGGAGGCGAATCGGGGCGGGCCACTTCGGCCGCCAGGCCATGGGGCATGAAGATCTCGCGCACCAGCCATTCGCCGGATTCCGGCGCATCGGCGATGACCAGCACGCGTGGGCGGGCGTGTACTTCGTCGGGTTTAGCTGACCACACCAGGCTCATCGCCGGGTCTCCCCAATGCGCCGCGGGCCGCCCCGTTCGGGCCGCTCGCCGCCGGATTCGAACTTGATTCTACTCTCTGCGATGGGGGAGCGCCAATGGCAGAGATATAATGAAACGACCACGTGTGGGCGACAGGGTGGCACGTGCGCGTTACGCGCCGGGCAGCCCATGGCGCAGGGAGGCATGGATGTACGATGCGCGGCAATTGGACGATTTGGGCCGATCGCTTGAGGAGTGGACGCGCACCGACCTGGCACAGGCGCTGGCCACGACCCCCGAGCGCGCCGCGGAATTCCTGACGACCTCCTCCGAACCCATCGAGCGCCTCTACACGCCGCTGGACCTGGCCGAGGGCGACTACTCGCGCGACCTGGGGCTGCCCGGGCGTTACCCGTACACCCGCGGCATCCACCCCACGCTGCACCGCGGCCGCTTGTGGACCATGCGCATGTTCGCCGGGTTCGGCACGGCCGAGGAGACCAATGCGCGCTTCAAGTACCTGCTCGAACAGGGCCAGACGGGGCTCTCGATCGCCTTCGACCTGCCTACCCTGATGGGCTACGACACAGACGCACCGGAAGCGTTGGGCGAATTCGGCAAGTGCGGCGTGGCCGTGGCCTCGCTGCGCGACATGGAGCTGCTGCTCTCCGGCATCCCGCTGGATAAGGTCTCGACTAGCATGACCATCAACTCGCCGGCGGCGATTGTGTGGGCAATGTACCTCGCAGCGGCCGAGAAGCAAGGCGTGCGGGCGGGGCAATTGCGCGGGACAATTCAGAACGACATCCTCAAGGAATACATTGCACAGAAGGAGTACATCTTCCCGCCCGAGCCGTCGATGCGCCTGGTGGTCGACACGATGGAGTACGGCAGCCGCAGCGTGCCGCAGTGGAACACCATTTCGATTTCTGGATATCACATCCGCGAGGCGGGTGCCAC
>JBGOXY010000065.1:0-10953 GCA_041479415.1 Anaerolineae bacterium | reverse complement strand
TTCGCCCTGTTCCTGGTGCTCCTGGTTGCGGGCATCATCATGAGCCTTGTGTCCCCGGTCTTCTTGAGCAGGCAGAATATCGAGGCCATCCTCATCGCGCTTTCGATGGAAGGCACGATATCAATCGGGATGGTCATCCTGCTGATCTCTGGAGGATTCGATCTCTCGGTTGGATCGACCCTGGCCTTGACCGGGGTGGTCACCGGTCTGGCGCTCAACGCCGGTGTTCCGACGGCTCTCGCGATGTTTCTCGGATTGGTCGCCGCCTTGACGGTGGGGCTGGCCAACGGCTTCCTGGTGGCCCGCCTGGGAATCAACTCGTTCATCACCACTCTTGGCATGGCCATGGGGGTCCGTGGGATTGTCCTTGTGATCGCCCGAGGAAGGGCTGTGCTGAACCTGCCCGACTCGTTCACTGTGATCGGCCAAGGTCGGCTGCTGGGGGTCCAGTATCCGATCTACGTGATGCTGATTCTGGTCCTGGCGGGCGAGATCCTTGTCCGAAATTCCCGCTTCTTCCGCCAGTGTTACTACGTGGGCGGGAATGAGAAGGCCGCGCGCCTATCGGGGATCAACGTCTCTCTGGTCCGGGTCCTCAACTTCTGCTTGGCGGCATTGCTCGCGGGGGTGGCGGGGCTCCTTGTCACTGCCCGGTTTGGCTCGGCGTCGGTCACCATCGGCAGCGGAGAAGAGCTCCGCGTCATCACGGCCTGCATCATCGGGGGCGCCAGCCTGGGCGGCGGCGAGGGCTCGGTGCTGGGTGCATTCCTGGGGGCTCTGTTCATGGCGTTTCAGGCGAATGCCCTAAACCTGCTCGGAGTGGACGTCTACTGGCAAAACCTTGTCACGGGCGCGCTACTCATCCTCGCGGTGGTCGTTGATGTGGTCAACGAACGGCGGAAGGCGCGCCAGCAGCGCGCATGATGCGACGGCCGGCGTTTTGGGTCGGATGCGCCGCCCAGGAGTGAGCCGATGTCTATTGCATCGCGGCGGAAGCGCGTATCGTACGGCAAGCCCACAACGGAGGCCGCGGAGCGGGCCGCTCGCCCTCGAGGCGTGCACCTGGCGCACGCCCGGGTGCGCGTCCGCGACCTTGAGCGATCGATCGCATTCTATTCGCACTTCCTGGGTTTGCGGGTCACCGAACGTGTTGGTCACGCGTTCGCATTCCTTACCTGCAACGCGGCTCATCACCAGGTGGCGCTCCAGGCGGGCGCGCGGCGTTCTGCCCGCACCACGCCCGGCCCCGGCACGGTTGACCACCTGGCTTTTGAAGTGCGGTCACTGCGCGAGTTCCTGCGCGTCTATCGACGTTTGCGCGCCGGAAAAATCGAAATCAATTCTGTCGACAACGGAATCAGTTGGGCGCTCTACTTTGACGACCCCGACGGCACCCGGCTGGAAGTGTATCTCGATCGCCGTGGGCAACGCAGCGGTCGGGCACTTTGGCGCGGCAAGGTACGCCCCCTCTCGGAGCGCAGGTTGGCCTCCGCGGCCAGCCGCGTTGGTCGGCCGCGCTGACATCACTGCATCATCGGAGCCATCCGGCTGATCGGCCCCACCGCATCTTGCGACCGGGCGCTCTCCAACCCGGCCGAGCGAGCTCGGGCTGGCTAGTCGGTGCACGCGGTCTCGCGCGAAGCGGGCTGCGGCCGCGGGGTGACCCGGCGGCGTCCTACGGATGCAACCGTCCGGACAGCACGGCGCGTGGCGGGCCGCCAGGGCCCCGCTTGAAGTCGAGTCCACCCGCATCTTCACAGCGCCATCGTATAGAATAGAGACGAGCGTGGAGGATGGCCCCGTCGGTCGCCCGGGTTCATGCACGATCGGGGCTCCCTTCGCTTGAAAGCGCCTGCACACCGCCCATCGACTTCAGGAGGACATCATGGATTTCAACCTCTTTGCTTCTCCTGTGGCCTTCCTCGAATCCAAACTTGGCTCATTGCCACATGCCTCGCCGCTGAAGGAGCTTGAGCAATGGTGGCTCAGCGCCGGGAAAGATGTCTCGGCTGCCGTGGACCGTGCAGGCACGCCGTGGTTGCGTATGTACGATCGGTTCGGATCCCGCGTGGACGAAATCCTTCTGCCCCCCGCGTATTGGGAGATGTTGCGTCGGGGCTACAAGGCCGGCGCAGTGTGGCGCGCCTTCGCCGACAACTCATTGCTTACCCCGTACCAAATCGGTTACGTCACATCCTTCTTCGACCCCGGCCTGTACTGCCCCTACATCGTTTCGCTCTCGACGGCGGTGCCGCTCTCGAAGTACGGCGAGAGGGCAGTACGGGAGCGCTTCTTGCCTCACCTGCTTCAGCAAGACGACAGCGTGTGGCAAGGCGCCACATGGATGACCGAAGCCGGCGGGGGTTCGGATCTCGGTGCGCATGTGCTGACCGTTGCGCGCCGTGCGGGCGAGGCGTGGAAGCTTACCGGCGAGAAGTTCTTTGCCAGCAACGCCGGGGCCGACTTGGCGATTGTCGCCGCGCGGCCGGAGGATGCGCCTTCGGGCGTGCGCGGGCTGGCCCTCTTCCTTGTTCCTCGTTGGCGCAAGGATGGAACGCTGAACTATCTTATTCGACGGCTGAAAGACAAGACCGGGACTCGGTCCGTGCCTACCGGCGAGGTCGAGTTGCACGACAGCGAGGCTTACCTGCTGGGCGAAGCGGGGCAGGGGGTCTACCTGATACTCGAAGCGCTCAATCTCTCGCGTGTCGGCAATTGCATGGGCAGTGTGGCGCTCACGCAGCGCGCCCTCGCCGAAGCCTGGCACTTTGCCGAGGGGCGAAATGCATTCGGTCGACCGATCGCAGAGCACCCGCTGCTGCGGCGCCAGTTCGAGGAACGAGCGCTGCTTCTCGACCAGTGTTTTGCCTTGGCGTGGGAAGCGGTGCTCCTGCTCAACGAGTGCTGGCAGGAGCGACCGCGCTATTCCGATCGCTACCATCTATTCCGCCTCATCGCGCATCTGGCGAAGTACTACACCGCCGAGGTTGCGGCCCAGATGGCCAAGTGGGCGATGGAAGTTCACGGCGGCATGGGCATCCTAGCCGAGTTCCCAGTGGAGCGACTGTTGCGGGAGGCGATGATTCTGCCCATCTGGGAGGGAACGCCTCAACGCCAAATCCTGGACGGCATGGAAGTCCTGGTCCGCAAGAGCGCGCACAACTTGTTGAGCGACTACCTGGCCGAGCTGGGCGCCGCGCCTGAGGGAATCGCTGAGCTTAGTGCGGGGGTTGGCGAGTGGCTCGCCAAGGAGCCGACGGCGCGCGAGGCCGAGAGTGAGGCGCCCTTCCGCATGCTGGCCGAACGAACCGCGGCGATTCTCACCCGCGTGCGGGAAGGCCGACGCATCTCGCGATAGAATGTCCTCCGCGCGAGAGAGGGGTGAACCCTTGCCCCCGGCCGCGCATCCGTCAATGACCGAATCGACCATCCCGCATTGGCTGGCGTGGGCGCGGGAGATCCAATGCCTGGCTCAAACCGGCCTCCACTTCGCCCGCGACGAATATGACCGGAGGCGCTACCGACGCCTGATCGAGTTGGCGGCGGAGATCATGGCCGACAATACAACGGCCGCTGCTCCGTTGCTCGAACAGGCCTTTCTGGTGCAGCCCGGATACGCGACGCCCAAGGTGGACGTGCGAGGGGCGATATTCCGCGAGGGGCGCATCCTGCTGGTGCGAGAACGGTCCGACGGAGGCTGGTGCATGCCGGGCGGCTGGGCCGACGTGGGGGAGTTGCCCTCGGCCATGGTCGTGCGCGAGGTCTGGGAAGAGAGCGGATTCCGCGTGGCGGCGCACAAACTCATCGGCGTGTATGATGCGAATCGCGACGGCACGCCGCTGGCCGCATTCCATGCCTACAAGGTGGTGCTGCAGTGCGACCTGTTGTCCGGCGAACCCACGCCCAGTTCGGAGACGAGCGCCGTTGATTTCTTCGGGCGGGAGGAGATTCCACCGCTTTCGTCCGCGCGAACGAGCGCGCGTCTCATCGCCGAAGCCTTCGCTCATCTCGACGATCCGCTTCGCCCGCCGGCGTTCGACTGACAGGAGGGACGGAGTGCGGCGAGGGGAGCTCACAGGGTGGTGAAATGCTGATCACGAACGCGACGGTGGTGACCTGGGAGAAACCGAACCGATTGCTGCCACAGCACGGGGTGAGGATTGAGGGCGGCCTCATCACGGCCATTGCGCGGTCCGGCTCGCTGCGCGCGCGTTCGGCGTCCGAAGAGGTGGTCGACGCCGGGGGCCAGTTGCTGATGCCGGGCAACATCTGCGCGCACACCCACTTCTACGGCGCCTTCGCGCGCGGCATGGCCGTCCCCGGGCCCGCGCCCGCGGATTTCCCGCAGGTATTGGATCGATTGTGGTGGCGCATCGATCGAGCGCTCACCCCAGATGATGTTCGTGCCTCAGCCTTGGTCTGCCTAGCGGATGCGATCCGCCACGGGACGACCACCCTCTTCGATCACCATGCGAGCCCGAACTGCATCGAGGGGTCGCTCGATCTTATCGCCGGGGCTGTGGAACAGTCTGGGCTGCGCGCTTCGTTGTGCTATGAAGTGACCGATCGCAACGGCGAGGTCGGCGCGCAGCAAGGCATCCAAGAGAACGTGCGATTTGCCCGGCGGGTCAAGCCGTCGCGGCTGGCATGCATGTTCGGGCTGCACGCCTCGTTGACCCTGAGCCAGGCGACTCTTGAGAAGTGCCGCGCCGCCGCGCCGGGCGGTGTGGGGTTTCATGTGCACGTGGCGGAGCACGAGGTGGACGAGCGCGACAGCGTGGAGAAGAGCGGCCTGCGGGTGATTGAGCGATTCGAGAGACTGGGACTTCTGGGAGAGCGATCGCTGGCGGTGCATTGCGTACACGTCGATACCGCCGAGATGCAGGTTCTTGCCCGCACGCGCACCTGGGTAACCCACCAGCCTCGCTCGAACATGAACAATGGCGTAGGTGCAGCGCCAGTGGAGCAGCTTCTTGCCGCGGGCGTGCGGGTGGGGCTGGGCAACGACGGGTTCTCGAACGCCATGTGGGACGAGTGGAAGGCGGCCTATCTGGTCCATAAGCTCGCTGCGCGCGATCCACGAAGGATGCCGGGCGACATGGTGATTGAACTGGCGGCGTACAACAATGCCGAACTGGCCAGTCTGCACTTCGGCGCGCCGATCGGGCGTCTGGCCGAGGGGTGCGCCGCGGATCTCATCCTGGTCGATTACCAGCCCACGACTCCCCTCACCGCGGGGAATCTTCCGTGGCATATCCTTTTCGGGTTTCAATCCTCGATGGTCACGGCCACCATGGTCGAGGGGGTGTGGCTGATGCGCGACCGGCACGTGCTGACACTCAACGAAACGCACATCACTCGCGACAGCCGCGAGCTGGCCCAGGCGCTGTGGAGCCGCATCGCCTGAGGTCCCGCTCGGCGCGACACGCACAAGGAGGCGACCGTGCCTGAGCATCTGCTGATTACCATTGCCGTCATCGGTGGCACCGGTCCGGAGGGCACAGGCCTGGCGCTGCGCTGGGCCCGTGCGGGCTACCGCGTGATTATTGGATCGCGCTCGGCCGACAAGGCCGCGGCGCATGCCCAGTCCCTGGTGGACCGGTTGGGCGGGCATGGTGTGCTCTCGGGCATGGCAAATCTCGATGCCGCGCGCACCGGCGATTTGGTCGTGCTGACCGTGCCATTCGAAGCCCATCGTGCAATGCTTGAGGAACTTCGCCCCGCGTTGGCAGGCAAAGTCCTGGTGGATGTGACGGTGCCGCTGGTGCCGCCTCGGGTGACCGTGGTGCAGATGCCGCCGGCCGGATCGGCCGGGGCTGAGGCGCAGGCGGCGCTTGGCGCGGGCGTGAGCGTCGTGTCGGCTTTCCAGAACGTCTCCAAAGACCACCTGGCGGATGAAGAGAATCCGATCGACTGCGATGTGCTGGTGTGCGGCAACAATCCCGCGGCGCGGGATCAGGTGCTCAAACTGGCCGAGGCGGCCGGCATGCGCGGCTGGGACGCCGGCTCCATTGAGAATGCCGCCGTGGCGGAGGGATTGACCTCCATCTTGATTGGCATCAACAAACAATACAAGGTCCGAGGCGCGGGGATCCGCATCGTGGGGGTGCCGCGGTGAGCGATGCGCAATGCCTCACGCTGACCGCGCTGCCCGGGATTCCGCTCATTTCGGCCGGGGCAGATCTGGTGGCCATCGCGATGGATGGCCTGGCGCGCGCTGCGCTCACCCTGATCGACGGGGATGTGCTCATCTTCGCTCAGAAGATCGTCTCAAAGGCGGAAGGACGCCAAGTGGCGCTTTCGCACATTGTGCCTTCGCCGCGCGCCCAGGCCCTTGCCCTATATGCTGAGAAGGACGCGCGCTTCGTCGAGGTGGTACTGCGCGAGAGCCGTGAGGTCCTGCGCGTCCGGCCCGGGCTGCTTGTGGTCGAGCATCGGTTGGGGTTCGTGTGCGCCAATGCCGGCGTGGACCGATCAAACGTCGCGCCGCACGACGCGGCGGAGGAATGGGTGCTCCTGCTCCCGGAGGATCCGGATGCTTCGTGCGAGCGGCTGCGCTTGGCTTTCCACGCGTGCAGCGGCGCCCGGGTGGGCCTGATCATAAACGACTCGCATGGTCGTGCGTGGCGCAATGGGACGGTGGGCGTCGCCGTGGGAGTGGCCGGCGTGCCGGCTGTACAGGACATGCGCGGCCACGCGGACCTCTTCGACTACACGCTGCAGGTGACCCAGATAGGCGCCGCGGATGAACTGGCCGCGGCCGCCTCCTTGCTCATGGGTCAGGCCGACGAAGGCCGGCCCATCATTCACGCGCGCGGTTTCCCGTATGCGTTGCGTGAGGCGAGCCTGCCGGAATCGCTCCGCCCGCGCGATGTTGATGCGTTCCGCTAGCCTCGGGCACGCGCTCCGCGGCGCAGGGGTCTGTGCGGCCCGCTCTCAGAAGCACACCGGTGGGCCGGTGGGGCACGCGACTGACCCACGGGTTGAGAGTGGTTCACACAGCCCAACGCGAAAGGATCTCGGCAGATAGATGATCGCCGATTCTAGTTGGCTTGCCGATGTCATACGCTCGCGTCGTTCGGTGCGTCACTTCCGGCGAGAGCCTATCTCGCACGCGACGATCGAAGGGCTGATTGAGGCGGCGCGTTGGGCGCCCTCAGCTCACAACGCGCAGCCGTGGCGCTTCGTTGTGCTCGAAGACCAGCAACGGCGCCGCGACTTGGCGCGCGCGATGGCCAGCCGATTCCAAACGGACTTGCTGGCCGACGGCGTACCAGAAGGCGAGGCTCTCACACGCGCCGTGCGGGCTCAGGCACGCCTGAGCGAGGCGCCGGCAGCGGTTTTGGCTTGCCTAACCTTGGAGGATGCCCAGGTCTACCCCGACGAGCAGCGCGCCGCCGCCGAGCATGAGATGGCGGTGCAGAGCACGGCCCTCGGGGTTGAGAACCTGCTTCTGACAGCTCACCAGGCGGGGCTGGGTGCCTGTTGGCTGTGCAGCCCGCTCTTTTGCCCCGACCTCGTCGTTCGCGAATTGGACCTGCCTCGTGAGTGGGAACCTCAGGCCTTGATCCTTCTCGGTAACCCCGAGCGCTCTCCGACCGCACCCGAGCGCCGGCCACTGGCCGACATCCTCGTTTGGCGGTAGCGGCTGCCGGTCTCAGGATTCGCTCACACGCCATGGCGGAAACTTCACAAGAGAGGTCAACGCACAGCATGCCATTCGCGCGGATCGTTGCGTTGGCTGGAGGGGTAGGCGGGGCGCGCCTTGCACAAGGCTTGGCACAGGTCCTGGCGGCCGAGGCCCTGACCGTCGTTGTCAATACCGGGGACGATTTTGAATGGCTCGGTCTCACCGTCTGCCCGGATCTCGACACGGTGCTTTACACCCTGGCTGGCGTCGAGAACCGCACGCATGGCTGGGGCCGGGCGCACGACACGAGCCACGTCCTCGCGGCGCTCGGTCCAATGGGCGGGCCAACGTGGTTTCGCATTGGCGATCGCGACTTGGCGATTCATTTGCGGCGTTCCGAATTGCTGTGGAAGGGTCACACGTTGACTGTGGTGACGCACGTGCTGGCGGAGGCGTTGGGCGTCGGGTCGCACGTGTTGCCGATGACGGATGACGAACTTCGAACGCGTGTTGTCACGACCGAAGGCGAGTTGGACTTTCAGGACTACTTTGTGAAGCGAGCGAGCGAGCCGCATGTGGTCGGCTTTCGATTCGAGGGCGCAGAGACGGCGCAGGCGACACACGACGTCCTGGAAGCGCTTGAGCAAGCGGAACTGGTGGTCTTGTGCCCCTCCAACCCATATGTCAGCCTCGACCCGATCCTATTATTGCCCGGCGTTCGCGAGCGAGTTCGAAGCCGACCGGCGCTGGCGGTCAGCCCGATCATCGGAGGCGCGGCCGTCAAGGGCCCGGCCGCCAAGATGATGCGCGAATTGGGGCTCGAATCGAGCGCCCGCGAGATCGCACGTCATTATGCAGGCACGGTGCGCGGCCTGGTCATCGACACGGCCGATGCGGGGGATGCCGCCGAAATCGAAGCCCTGGGCCTGCGTGTTCGTACAGCGCCTTCGCTCATGCGCGGGCTGCGCGGGAGGGCAGCGCTCGCCCGGGTAGTGCTCGACTTTGGTCAGGAACTGGCCGGCGGATAGCATGGCGATGTGGGCGATCGTCCCGGTCAAGCCTTTCAACCTCGCCAAGTCACGCTTGGCGCAGGTCCTCTCCGACGCCGCCCGGGAGGACTTGGTGCAGCGGATGTTCGAGCACACGTTGCAGATCCTGCGGGCGTGCCGGCCGCCGCTCGAGGGCACAATCGTGGTGTCGAGTGATCCGCGCGTGCTGTCACTGGCGGCGCAGCACGCCGTTGTACCCTTGGCGGAGTCAGGACGGGATGGTCTCAACTCGGCTTTGGTTCAGGCGATCCACGAGGCCGGGCGCCTCGGTGCACAGGGAGTTGTCATTGTCCCTGCGGATTTGCCAAGTTTGACTGCCGACGCGCTCAGAGAAGTACTCGACCCGCTGCCTCCGGCACCGGGCGTGGTTATTGCGCCCGACCAGCGCGAGGAGGGCACCAATACACTTGCGCTGCAACCGTGCGGCGTGCTCGAGCCGGCCTTCGGGCCGGGTTCCTTCCGTCGCCATTGGGCCGCGGCCCGAGAAGGAAACGCGCGCATCGTCGTCGTTCGCAACGCGGCGCTGGCATTGGACGTGGACACGCCGGAGGACCTGGAGCAAGCCAGGGACATCTTGTCGTGACGGCGCAGCTTGGGTAAACTGCACTTGGGGATGCGGCATCCGAATCGTTGAGCAACCCGGAGGGCACCCACCCTCGGAGGAGAACCGGCCATGGCCAAGCAGCGGGTAGCACTTTATCTGCAAGACGCACATGACTTGCGCGAGGGGTTGTCGGTTTGCCAGTATGCAGAGTCCAAGGGATTCGAAGCCGTGTGGCAGGCCGAATCACGGCTCGTGCGGGATGCGATTGTCCCCATGGCGGCCTATGCCGCGGTCACCACTCGCCTCAAGGTCGGATCCGGAGTGATCAACAATTGGACGCGCAATATCGGGCTGTTGGCAGCAACGTTTCTCACTCTCGACGACCTGGCGCCGAACCGTATTCTGTGCGGGATTGGGGCCTGGTGGGACCCGCTGGCACGGAATGTCGGCATCGAACGGCGGAAGCCCTTGGTGGCAATGCGCGAGACAGTGGAGTTATTGCGCCGCCTGCTGCGTATGGAACGTGTGACGTTCCATGGCGAGTTTCACAACGTGGAAGGAATCGAACTCGACGTCGTTCACGGGCGCCGGGAACCACGGCATGTGCCCATCTATATCGGCGCGACGGGCGACCAGATGATGGAAATGACCGGTGAAATCGCCGACGGAGCGCTGCTCAATTACTGTGTGCCGCCAGAATACAACGATCACGCCATGGAACTGTTGGCCAGGGGTGCGGCGAAGGTTGGCCGGACGGTCAGCGACCTCGACCGGCCGCAGTTGGTCGTCTGCTCGGTGGACCGCGATCGAGAACGAGCGCTCGATACAACGCGCGGGCTGCTCACCCAGTATCTCGCTCAGCAGCCTCACATTGCCAAGGCCTCGGGCGTGGCGGAAAGTGTGGTGCACGAGATCCAGGCCATCTTGGGTTGGCCGGCAACTCACGAACAGATCGAGCGCGCCAAACACCTGGTGCCCGACCAGTTGATCGAACGCATCACGGCCTCGGGCACACCGGACGAGGCACGCACCAAGGTTGAGGAGTATCGGAAGCGCGGCTGTACCTGCCCGGTGCTCTACCCGGTGGGCGGCGACGTTCGTCTGCTCATCGACACCTTTGCTCCGGGCTAGGGAGGCGGGTCGATCGATGCGCAAGCAGCCGAACTCGCGCATGTGTTTCGTGTGCGGCATGGAGAACCCAGCTGGGCTCAAGCTGAGTTTCTTTGAATCGGGTCCGGGCCAAGCCCAGGCGGAGTGGGTTGCACCGGACAACTTTCAGGGCTACCCGGGCGTCGTGCATGGTGGTATTGTCGCCTCACTGCTCGATGAGGTCGCCGGGCGAGCGGTGATGGGCGGTGAGGAGCCGCGCTTCATGGTTACCGTCACCCTGGACGTCAAGTACCGCAAGCCGGTTCCGCTCGGGGTAGACCTGCACCTGAGCGGGCGAGTGATCAAGGATCGCGGACGGCTGGCGCAAGTTCACTCGCAGCTCACACTGAGCGACGGTTCCGTGGCCGCGGAAGCGAATGTGCTTCTGGCGCATTCGCCGCATTCGGAGAGCGCCCTCTCCGAGGCCGATCGCCTAGGATGGAGGGTCTACCCGGATGGCCGACCCGATGATTGAGATAGTCAAGCCTTCGACAATGCGCGAGGCGCTGCGCATCCTGGCCCGCCCCTCCCCACGTGCGCTGCCTCTCGGCGGCGGCACGCATGTGAGTCTCGTACCCCCG
>JBGOXY010000064.1:0-11071 GCA_041479415.1 Anaerolineae bacterium | reverse complement strand
GCGCGCGCTTGATACATGGCCTCTCGTTCACGTTCGATCTCAGGCGGGAACATCCGACCGCGGCCTCGGCCGCGGAGGGTCAGCGCGCCCGCCGGGCCGCGCGCGGCTTGGGCCGCGCGGCGCGCGTGCGGGCGGACGTGGCCCTGGCGGGCGTCGTGCGCCGAGCAGGTTTGGAGCGCTTCGTGCGCGCCGAGGTCTTGGCTCGCGAGGTGAGCGAGCGGCGGTGGGTCGCATCCTGTGCGCGCCCGGCGCGCCGCGACGGGGGGCGAAGTGCCGCAGCCCGCGGCGCCTCAGCCGTTTTCGCAGGCAGCTCGCCGCCTGCGAAACGCCGATACAACGCCAGCAGATTCTGCCAATGCAGCTCGGGCGCGAGGCCATTCAGCAAGATACGGCTCTTGCCACATTTTTCGATCGTGATTTGCTGCAAGTCCAATTCGGTCCAACCGCGCCGCACCCCCGCCAGCACCTCGCGCTCGACACGCTCAAGGTAAGTAATGTGCGAGCCAATCATCTCGTCGATCTCGCCGCGCAGGATCACTTCGCCGTGGCCCTGGACGACATTCTCCAGCCCCATCGCTGCAATCGTGCGCAAGGTGCGCACTTGCGTTGCCACATCGCCGTCGCGGATGTGCGGCAAGGGCATCACCGCATCGCCCGAAAAAAGGATCCGATCTTCCTCGATGAGCACGCCGATGCCGTCCGGGCTGTGACCGGGCAGCACCAGCATTCGCAGGGTGCGCTTGCCCATCTGCAGCGCGAGCGTTCCGCGGGCGAAGGTGACCTCCGGCAACACCACCTGGACTTGCGCGAATTCGCGGTTCTCGGACTTGGCCATGCCCAGCCCTCGCCGCCCGCGTGTATCGAGCAAGCCGCGCGTGAGCGCGTGGGTGATGAGGGTGGCCCCCGGAAACAAGAATGACCCGCTCGAGTGATCGGCGTGGTAGTGGGTGTTGACCAGGTACCGCACGCGGCTGCCCAGCCGGTTCTCGAGAAAATCGCGAATCTCGCGCGTCTCACCCGGCGTGGCCAGCGTGTCGATGAGCACCGTCCCCTCGGGCGTCACCACTGCCCCGGCGTTGACCTGGGCGTAGACGTCGCTCGAGAAGCAGTAGATGTCTTCCGCAATTCGTTCGCGCATCATCAGTCTGAGCCTTCGCGTCCTGCAAATCGGAGCATTTGGCCCCTTGTGACCGGCTCCACGCGCGAGAATAACACATCCGTCGAAGGCAAGTCAAGGAAAGCATTCTGCGTTGCGCATGAGTGCCGACTGTCCAGGAATGTTGCATGCCGAGAGAATGCTCCATCGACCTCTCCAAGAAGTTGGATCGTCCGACCTCCGCCGATTGACGGGCTTGCGAGCGCGTGCTAGAATGCCGGCAATCGATACCGACCAGAGCCGCGAAGAGTAGGCATCGCCCGCTGTCAGAGAAGGTCGGCCACCGGCTGCGAGCCCCCTCAGCGAGTATGCCGAACGTCGCGCGGCTGTCCGCTGCAGAAACGCTATGCGGAGTAGAGCAGCGCGGGAGAGCCCGATAGCGCTCACGAGTGCGCCGCACGCCGAATGCGGCGAAGCGAGGTGGTACCGCGAAGCCCAAGCCCTTCGTCCTCGAGGACGAAGGGCTATTTGTTTGTGGAGCACGCCGGATCCCGAGGAGAGACTTCATGAGCCGCGAGTCGTTGCCGAAGACCTTCGACTTTCAATCGGTCGAACGCCGCCTATACCGTTGGTGGGAGAAGAATGGTTACTTCCGCCCGACGAACGACCCGGCCCGCCCCGGGTTCGACCCTGCGCGCAAACCGTTCGTGATCGCCATCCCCCCACCCAACGTGACCGGCGAACTGCACCTCGGGCATGCCATGTTCGTCTCCATCGAAGACCTGCTCGTGCGCTATCACCGCATGCGCGGCGTGCCCACCTTGTGGGTGCCGGGCGCCGACCACGCCGGCATCGCCACCCAGCTGCAGGTGGAGCGATTGCTCGAGCGCGAAGGGACGCGGCGCGAGGCAGTCGGCCGCGAGAAATTCGTCGAGCGCGTGTGGGAGTGGAAGCGCAAATACGGCGGCATCATCTTCGACCAACTGCGCCGGCTGGGCGCAAGCTGCGATTGGGAGCGCGAGCGCTTCACGCTGGATGAGGGCCTTGCGCGCGCCGTGCGCGAGGCGTTCGTGCGCCTGTACGAGAAAGGGCTGATCTACCGCGGCCCGCGCCTGGTCAACTGGTCGCCCGGGCTGCGCACAGCGGTCTCGGATCTGGAGGTGGAGTACAGCGAGGAGCCGGGCACGCTCTACCATTTCAAGTACCGAATCAAGGGGTCAACCGACTTCATCCCGGTGGCGACCACGCGCCCGGAGACCATTCTCGGCGACACAGCTGTGGCCGTCCACCCGGAGGATGATCGCTACAAACGCTTTGTGGGGGCAACCGCGCTGGTGCCCATCCTCGACCGCGAGATCCCGGTCATCGCCGATGAGAGCGTGGTGCGAGAGTTCGCGACCGGTGCGCTGAAAATCACCCCCGGGCATGATGCGACCGACTATGCGGTGGGGCAACGCCACGGGTTGCAGGTACTGTCTGTCCTCGATGAAGCCGCACGCGTCAACGCTCACGGCGGGCCCTATCAGGGGCTTGACCGTTTCGAGGCGCGTGGCCGGCTGTGGGAGGATATGCGCCACGCCGGATTGGTGATCAAAGAGGAGCCGTACACGCTCAACATCCCGCGCTCGCAACGCGGGGGTGAGATCATCGAGCCGATGATCTCCACCCAGTGGTTTGTTCGCATTCAGCCGTTGGCCGAGGTGGCGCTGGCGGCGGTGCGTGACGAGCGCATCCGCATCATCCCCGAACGCTTCGAGAAGGTGTACGCCAACTGGCTCGAAAACATCCAGGATTGGTGCATATCGCGGCAGTTGTGGTGGGGCCACCGCATCCCGGTGTGGTATTGCCCGCAAGGACACCAGACTGTCACGCGCCAGGATCCTGAACGCTGCTCGACCTGCGGCGCGGACCATCTCGAGCAGGACCCGGACGTGCTGGATACCTGGTTCTCCTCGGGCCTGTGGCCGTTCTCAACCTTGGGTTGGCCCGACCAGACGGCCGACCTGGCCTACTTCTACCCGACCTCGGTGCTGGAAACGGGCTACGACATCTTGTTCTTCTGGGTCGCGCGCATGATCATGATGGGCCTCGAATTCACCGGCCAGCCGCCCTTCCACACCGTGTACTTGCACGGGCTGGTGCGCGACGGACGCGGCCGGAAGATGTCGAAATCGCTTGGCAATGTTATCGACCCGCGCTGGGTGATGGATGGCGCCACAATCGAGCAAATCCGCGAGGCCGGAACGAGCCAGGAGGTCGAAGAGGCCTACCCCAAGGGTCTGCCCGCGATGGGCACGGATGCGTTGCGCTTCACGTTGCTGACCAGCGCCAGCCCGGGCAATGACCTCAACTTGAGCCTGGACCGAGTGGAGGCCAACCGGAATTTTGCCAACAAGCTGTGGAATGCGGGGCGCTTCGTGGTTGGCAACCTGGCGGGGTTACCGGCGGCCGGCTCGTCACCTGCGCTGCCCCCCACCCCGGCCGATCGCTGGATCCTATCGCGTCTCGCGCAGGTGGTGGCCGAAGCCACGCGCTTGATGGAAGCCTACCAGTTCGGCGAGGCCGGGCGCCAAGTGTACGAGTTCTTCTGGGGCGAGTTCGCCGATTGGTACGTGGAGGTTTCCAAGGTGCAGATGGCCGAGTCGTCCGGCCGCGCGCGGCACACGGCGCGCGTACTGGTGACGACGTTGGACGCGTGCCTGCGCTTGCTGCATCCGTTCACGCCATTCGTCACCGAGGAGCTGTGGGGCAACCTGCGCCGCGCCGCGATCGCGGCCGGAGACGAATTCGGCCCGCGCGAGGGCTGGCCGGAGGCACTCATCATTGCGCCCTGGCCGACGCCGCAGCATTCGGTCGACGACAATTCCTTGGCGGATTTCGCGTTGTTTGCCGACGTGGTGCGTGCCATCCGCAACTTGCGCACCGAGCGCAAGGTGCCAGCCGGCTCACGCCTGGCGGCGCGCATCGTCGCTGGACGGGCACTGCCGGTCTTCGAGGCCATGCGCCCGGCGCTCATTACGCTGGCGCACCTCGACGGCCAACGTCTGGAGATTGCCGCGAGCGGGCAGGGCACACCGCAAGGCGTGCCACTCACCGTGGGTCCGGTCGAAGTCCATGTTATGCTCGAAGCCGCGGGCGGCCAAACCTCCGAGCGACCGCGCCTCGAGGCTGAACTGCGCGAGGTGGAAGCGCACATCGAGCGGCTTGAGACGCTCTTGGCGGGTGATTTTGCGGCGCGCGCGCCGGCTGCGATCGTGGGCAAGGAACGCGAGAAGCTCGCCGCCCATCATGAGACGCGCGCCAAGCTGAAGCACCAGTTGGGCGAGTAGCACGAGGCGAATCGCTGCCTCCGGAAGCCCATCGTCCTCTGGGCTATCAGCATTCAGCGTCTGCAAAACGCCGTTCGAGAAGAGGCATGACCCTTTCCGCCCCCATTCTGCTTGAACTGACCGCCAGCGATTCGCATATGGCGATGCTCACGCCGGTCGTCCACGAGCTGCGGCGTCGCGGCTTGCCGGTCGTCGTGTACTCCGACTGCGAGATCCTGCGCAAGCCATCCAATGTGCCCGCGCTCGAAGCGCTGGGTGTGCCTTACGTGCGCCTGGCCGAGGCGCCGCTCCCCAGCCCCGACCTGGATTGGGAGATGCGCGCCGCACCGCTGCGCCGCGAGATCGAGCGCCAGGTGACGCGCGTGCGCCCCGCGGCAGTAGTCGTGCTCAACGACCGCAACTTCCCCTCCAACACCTTCGTCAGGACCGCCCGCCGGCTGGGGGTGCCCTCCATTCTTTTGCAGGAGAGCATGCGCAAGGACCTCTTTCAGCGCCCGACCTGGCGCAAGCTGGCCTTTCGCTGGCGGAGGCGGCTGATGTTCGGCATCGAAGGCGGCTTGCGCATGTACGGCCAGGGTGGCTGCGACTGGTACGCCGCGTGGGGCGAGATGTCACGCGCCTACTTCCAACGCGTGGGCGTCCCGGCCGCGCGCATTCGCATTACCGGCAACCCGCGCTTCGACCAGTTAGCGACAAGCGATTGGTCGCACGCCGCACACGAGGCGCGCCGCAAGTTGGCCATGGCCGAGGGTGACTTCCCGCTTACGTTCCTTTCCAGCCCGATCGAGAAGATGCTCATCATTTCGGCCGAGGAGAAGGACGCCGCGTTGCGCCGGCTGCTCGAATGGGTGGCCGCTCTGCGCTCCACGGAGCGCTGGAAGGCCGTGCGCTTGCGCTTCAAGCTGCATCGCGGGGAGAGCGCGGAACGGTTCCGCATAAAACTGCATGAATGGGGCGCGGAAGGCTTCGCCGAAGTGGTCGAGATCGGGTTGTATCCATTGGTGGCTGCCTCGCGATGCGTGCTCATGTTCAGCACCACGGCCGGGTTGGAGGCAGCGCTTCTCCGCCGCTCGGTCGGCATCCTTACCTTGTCGCGCCCGCTGGACGATTGGGATTTTGTCGGCCGCGGGGTCGCGAGCGCCATTGCCAGCCGCGATGACCTCGAGCGCTTCCTGGCCGCCGCCCAGGAGGGCGAGGCGCCGGGCGAAGCCGCGCGGCAGGCCGCCACCTCGTATCTCGCGCACGTGGGCAGCGCCACTGCCCGCGCCTGCGATCTGATCGAGGCCGTCGCCAACCGCCAGACCCCGGCTTAGGCGCCGAGTCACATGCCCAGGGAGAAACACACGCTCACGGTCCAGCTTCCCCCCGAGCGCGCGCGTCTCATCGCACGTTCGCTCGAGATCGGCCTCTCGCGGGAGGCGGAAGCGGGGCACACGCTTTCGCCCTATTGGCAGCATCACAAGGCAGAAGCTGCCTTCTCCCTCCTGGATGCCGAGCGCGGCATTGCTCTGCTGCGGGGGGAAAGCGGGTTCTACTTCCCGGGTCGATCGTACTCTGAGTTGGATTGGGTCAACATGGTCGATCGGCTGGTGTGGCTCGGCACACGGCACGCCCTGCCCCCATGGAGCCAGAGCCCGGCGGCACGCCGCGCGCTCGCGCTCTCTCTGCCGCGCCTCACCCTCGGCGGTGCGCGCCTTGGCTACCCCTGGTTCGGCCGCCGCCTTTCGTACGACTACCTGCGCGCACTCCATCATCTGCACTCGATCGCGCCGTTCCTCTCGGACGACATCACAAGCGGGCGACAACGGCTGGTCGCGCTGGAGATCGGCCCGGGCACGGGCCTGCTCGCGCTCGCCCTGCGCCAGCTCATCCCCAACAGCACGCTCGTCCTCGTTGACCTGCCAGAGATCCTTCCCTTCTCAAGCGTTTTGCTCTCGCTGACGTTTCCGCAAGCGCGGTTCCTCATGCTTGGAGAGAATGACGCTCGGCTGGTCGACCTCGAGCGATATGATTTCATATGCCTTACGCCTGCTGCGGCGAATGACCTCCCCAGTGAGTCGATCGACCTTGCGTTGAACACCGACTCGATGCAGGAGATGGAAGCGGAAACGATTCGCACTTACTTCGGATTGCTGCGGCGCGTGCTCCATCGACCGCGCCTCTTCTACAGCAGCAATCGAATCGAGAAGTGGATCGGGGGGCGCGCGACGCGACTGGAGGACTATCCCTACGGGCCCCGCGACCGGCACCGTTTCTCGCGCATCAACGCCTTCATGCAGCAACGCTGGGTCTGGCGCAAGATTCGCTACCGCATCCCTTATCCACGACGCGAAGGCCGCCGCGCGGGTGAGCGCGTTATCCAGCAACTGACCGAACTTGCAGTGGAGACGTCATGATCCTGGCTATCCTGTCCGACACACACGACGACTTGGGCAACACAGCCCGCGCGCTCGAAATCGCACGCGCCCGCGGCGTAGCGCAGGTTCTGCATTGCGGCGACCTGGCGCGAGCCACCACACTGCGTCTGTTTGCCGGGCTGAAGGTGAACTACGTCCATGGCAACATGGATCACGACCTGCCGGCCATTGAGCGGGTGCTTGGGGCGCTCGGCAACGGAAGCTCCGCCGGTCCGGATTTCCGCGCCGTGCTGGATGGGGTGCGCGTGGGAGCGGTGCATGGCCACCGCGCCGAGGCGCTGGATGAACTTGTGCGCTACGGCAACTGCGATTTCGTGTTCTGCGGGCACACCCATCGCCGCCGAAACGAGATGCATGGCACAACTCAGGTGGTCAACCCGGGTGCGGTGGGCGGCGTGCGGTTGGAGAGCGCCAGTTTCTGCCTGCTCGACACGGCCGGGCGAGACCTGGAGTTCATCGAGCTCGACTGATCACGTCCCGCGTCTTGCCAGCCGCGCTCAATCCGCGTATAGTTGGGTCGAGGCCGCATGGAAACCCCACCTGAGCCGAACGTCCAACCCGAACGCTCCAACCGCTGGATGGCCATTGTGGCGGTGGTTGTTCTGTTCCTGCTGCTGGGCGAGTTGTGGCGGCGGATTGGGCAGGCAAGCGAACTGGGGCAGCTCGAGCGCCGGCTGGATTCGCAAGTGACGGCGCTGTCGAGCCAGTCGGCCGGGTTGGCGACGGAGATCGCGGTTGCGCGCAGCGACGAGGCGGTCGCGCGCTGGGCACGCAGCGAGGCCAAGATGGCCCTGCCGGGCGAGGTCCTGGTGCAACCCGTGACTCCGGCCTCCGCTGCGCCCGCGACCGCATCGGAGACTACCCTGCCTCCCGCCCTGCCCAATTGGCGCATATGGTGGGAGTGGTTGTGGGGCGAGACGTGAGCCCCCGCTCGTTTGAGAGTAGACCGGCCGCGTCGTATGACGCGGCCGTTTTCGTTCTCTGCCTGTGTTGGGGGCACGCCATGGCGTGCCCGTACTGGCCACCCAGGACTACCCTCGTATCGTCTTGTAGAACAACGGCAGCGACTCGACTCGCCGCGAGGAGATGACGAATGCGGAGGCGAGTTGCTGGAGCGCCTGGTCGAGCAGCACCTGCGTGCGGGCATGGACTTCGCACAGCGGGTCGCCCGCACTCACTCGGTCGCCGACCTTGACTCTCATGAGGATGCCGACGGCTGGGTCGATCGGGTCGCCCTTTTTGGCCCGCCCCGCGCCCAGGGCCACCGCGCACTCGCCAATCACGCGCGCATTGGCTTGGGCCA
The DNA here is from genome assembly GCA_041479415.1 of Anaerolineae bacterium. Lineage (GTDB taxonomy): Bacteria > Chloroflexota > Anaerolineae > Anaerolineales > RBG-16-64-43 > RBG-16-64-43. The sequence continues at coordinate 2,926 of JBGOXY010000064.1, read as the reverse complement.
CGTGGCCGGAGCGCGCCGCGCGCAGCGCGGCGTGGAGCGGCGCGGCGGGCAGGAGCTGCGGATGGTCGACCACCTCCGCCGCGCCGCCCTGACGCGCGATGAGCGCGCGGAACTTGGCCGCCGCCGAGCCGTCTTCGAGCCGGGAAACCGCCAGCCCTCGCGCAGCCGTAATCGAGCGCGCCGCGCCGGCCACCATCAAGAGGTGAGCCGCCACTTCCAGGCAATGTTCGCGGAAGTCGGTTGGGCCTCCGCCCTTGAGCGTGTCAATCGCCTCGCGCACCTCAAGCGCATTGCCCACCGCGCAGCCTAGCGGCTGGTTCATATCCGAAACGAGCGCCACCATGCGCCGCCCGGCGCGTTTGCCGATGCCCACCATGAGCTGCGCCAGGCGGGTGGCCTCCTCGACCGTGGGCATGAAGGCGCCTAGACCCACCTTGACATCCAGGACGATGCCCTGCGCGCCAGCGGCGATCTTCTTGCTCATCACGCTGGAGGCGATGAGTGGCAGCGCCGGCACGGTGCCGGTCACATCCCGCAGCGCGTACAGCTTGCCGTCGGCCGGGGCCAACTCTCCTGTCTGGCCGCACAACACCAGGCCGATGTCCTTGAGCTGGCGCACGAATTCTTCGCGGGTGAGCGTGGCGCGGAAGCCGGGGATGGATTCCATCTTGTCGAGTGTGCCACCCGAGAAGCCCAGCCCGCGCCCCGACATCTTGCCCACCGGAACCCCGCAGGCGGCCACGATCGGCTCCACAACGAGAGTGGTCTTGTCGCCAACGCCCCCGGTCGAATGCTTGTCGACAACGAACTTGACCACCCCGCTCAGGTCGAGCATCTCGCCCGAATGGGCCATGGCCAGCGTCAGGTCGGTTGTTTCGCGCACGGTCATCCCGCGCCACAGAACTGCCATCGCCCAAGCCGAAACCTGGTAATCGGGGATTTCACCCGAGGTGAGGCCGGCCACGAAAAAGCCGATCTCTTCCTTCGTCAGTTCGAGGCCATCTCTCTTCTTGATGATCAGGTCGACAGCGCGCATGGGGCACCTGCATGGGCAGCACCTCCGCCACAGGGGACATGTTGTTGGGAGGTAGATCGATAAGTATAATCCAGCCAATCGGTGCGCGGCCGGCGCGCCGCGCCCGGCCTGCCTGCACAGCCTCACGAGGTGCACTGTGAAGAAAGCCGATCTACTCCTCACCAACGGTGTCTTCCTGACGATGGACGAGGAGTATCACGTCTATTCGCCCGGTGCGATGGCCGTTCGCGAGGGACGCATCGCGGCCATTGGGCCGCAGTCTGAGGTCGAATCGGGCTTCCAGGCCGGGGAACGCTTTGACTGTGGCGGACGCGTGGTCATTCCGGGCCTGGTCAATGCCCACACTCATGCGGCGATGACCCTCTTGCGCGGCATCGCCGACGACTTGCGCCTGGACGTGTGGCTGCTGGGCTACATGTTCCCCGTCGAGCGCCAGTTCGTCACGCCGGATTTCGTGCGCCTGGGCACGCGCCTGGCCTGCGCCGAGATGATCCGCTCGGGCGTGACCTGCTTTGCCGACATGTACTATTTCGAGGAGGACGTGGCTGCGGCGACCGCCGAGGCCGGCATGCGCGCGCTGTGTGCACAAACGGTGCTCAAGTTCCCCAGCCCGGATGCCCCCTCGTTCGAGGATGCGCTGGCGGCCTCGCGCGAATTCATCCAGCGCTGGAAAGATCACCCATTGGTGATGCCGGCCGTTGGGCCGCATTCGCCCTACTTGTGCACCGCCGACATGCTGCGCCAGAGTGCCGAACTGGCCGCCGAGTTCGACGTGCCCCTGCACGTCCACCTAGCGGAAACCGCGCTGGAGGTTGAGAACTCGCGCCGCGAGCACGGCATGCCGGTCATTCCCTACGTCAAGAAACAAAACTTGTTCGACGCGAAAGTGCTCGCGGCGCACTGCGTACACATCGACGAGGGCGAGATGCGTACCCTCTTGCACTACAACGTGGGCGTCGCGCACAACCCCTCCTCCAACATGAAGCTGGCCTCGGGCTTCGCGCCGGTGGTGAAGATGCTCGAGACCGGGCTGGCGGTAGGCATTGGCACCGACGGACCGGCCTCCAACAACGACCTGGACATGTTCGAAGAAACGCGCTTGGCGGCTTTCATCGCCAAGGGACAGAGCGGCATGCCGACGGCGCTGCCAGCGCGCATGGCGCTGACCATGGCCACGCGCCTGGGCGCCAAGGCGCTCTACATGGGCGACCGCATCGGGTCGCTCGAACCGGGCAAATCGGCCGATGTGGCAATTGTCGACCTTTCGACCCTGCACAATTCGCCCAGCTTCTCGCGCAGCACCGATGCGCTGTACTCCCAACTGGTGTACACCGCGCATGCCTCGGACGTGACCGATGTGATGGTAAGCGGCCGATGGCTGATGCGAGGGCGCGAGTTGCAAACGCTGGACGAAGCGGAGTTGATGCGCCAGGCGCGCGAGGTGGCCAAGCGCATCGACACCTTCCTCATTGAACGTGAGACCTCGGTATTCTCCAAGCTGGTGGCCATCGGCGGAGCCACGGAGGGCGAATCGTTCGAGGTGCAAGTGAAAGTGCGCCTGGCGGATCGCGAGGGCGTGGTGCGGGCGATGGGAGCCGAGCCCTTTTCCGTTCTCCGTGTGCGTCGCTACCGCGAATACGATACCTACTTCGTCTTCGACGATCCGGCCCAAGGGCGGCTGCGCTACCGGGAGGACGAGTTCCTAGGCGAGGACGGCGAGGTGTACAACGTGCGCTACCGGTTGACGCTGACCGGCCAGGCGCGCGACCCATCGCTTGCGCACTCGATCCTGGTTTCACGCTCGCGCTTCATCGCCCCCGCCACCCACAGCCTGCGCTTCTACCGCGAATACTTCCAGCCCACCCGCGAAATCGAAATCCGCAAGGATCG
>JBGOXY010000063.1:0-11120 GCA_041479415.1 Anaerolineae bacterium | reverse complement strand
GCGGTGAGCATCGCCGCACACTCGCCGCTGATGAAAAGCGTGGCTGAAGAATTCGCCCAGGCTGTGCGCCAGGCGCCGATCCGGACGGCGCGCGTGCCGCTGGTGGCCAATACCAGCGCGGCGCCCATCAGCGCGGCGGCCGACATCCAGGCCGAGCTCTCCGCGCAGCTCACCTCGCCGGTGCGCTGGACCGAGTCGGTGCAGCGCATGCAGTTCCTGGGGGTGGCCTCCTTCATTGAATTGGGATCCAAGGACGTGCTGGCCGGCCTCATCCGGCGCATTCTGCCGGAGGCCTCGGCCACAAGCCTGGGCACGCCCGAAGACCTGACGGCATTCGGCGGCGCGGCCGCCTAGCACGCCGGCCGCGGCGCCCGGCCGCCGGCCTCATCCCGCTCTCACACCCACCTCATGTCAACCTCCGCTCTCCTCCCGCTGCCTTCGGAATCGCTCGACCTGGTCGTGCCCGATCGCGCGCTGCCATTCGTCATTCTGCAACGGACTCGGCTGCAGCGTCTTTCCGGAATCACCGATCTCTTTCGCCAGCCGTATTACGCGTGGCTGGCGAGGCTCGAGGCGCGCGTCTGGGCGGCAGACATCCGGCGCGCTTTCATAGCACTTATGCGCCGTGAGTACGCCATCCTCGCGCCGTTCCTACCACCTCAGGTCGATCACATTCTTGACATCGGCTGCGGGGTGGCGGGCATCGATGCGCTTCTCTTCCAGCACTACCGCCGCCATGCGGCGCTCACCTTCTCGCTGCTCGACCGAACGCAGACCGATGCGCGCCCGCGCTACGGATTTGCCGGCCGCGGCCACTTCTACAACAGCCAGGAGGTGGCCCGCGAGCTCCTGCTGGCCAATGGCGTAGCGGCGGATCGCATCCGCCTGATACCGGCCGAAGAGGGGTTCGCGGTCGCCGCGCAGGATGTGGATCTGGCGATTTCGCTGCGGGCGTGGGGGTTTCACTTCCCAGTGGAGACCTATCTCCCGGAGGTGATTCGCGCGCTGCGCCCGGGAGGGTGGCTGATTATCGACGTGCGCCCGGGCACGGGCGGCGAGGCGGCGCTGCGCCGCGGCGGGCTGGAATCGCAGGAGATCAAGAGCAAACCCAAGTACCTGCGCCTGGCGTGCCGCACGCAGGAATTGGCGGGCGCGTCAAGTTTGCAGCCCGGGTCGCCTGTGGTTTAGAATGAAGCGCGCGCCGGAGTCTGAGGCAGTCGACTGAAGTGTGGAGGACGGAGTGGAGCGGACGCTGGAGGGCAGGGTGGCACTGGTGACCGGTGCCTCGCGCGGGATTGGCCGCGCGATCGCGCTCGAGCTCGCTCGATCCGGCGCGGTGGTGACAGTCAACTACAACTCGCGCGCCGATGCGGCGGCCGAGGTGGTAAGCGCGATCCAGGCGCTGGGCGGAAAAGCCGCCGCGGTGCAGGCCGACGTGGCGGACTTCGCCCAGGCCGAAGCTCTGGTGCAGGGCGTGGTGCAGGCCCACGGGCAAATCGACATTCTGGTTAACAACGCGGGCATCACCCGCGACATGCTGCTGCTGCAAATGGGCGAGGCCGATTGGGATGAGGTGCTGCGCACCAATCTCAAGAGCACCTTCAACTGCTCGCGCGCGGCAATCAAGAGCATGATCCGCCGCCGATCGGGGCGCATCATCAACATCACCTCGGTCTCCGGTCAGTTGGGCAATGCCGGCCAGGCCAATTACGCGGCCTCCAAGGCGGGGCAGATCGGCTTCACCAAATCGTTGGCCCGCGAGGTAGCTTCGCGCCACATCACGGTGAATGCGGTGGCGGCTGGATACATCGAGACCGACATCTGGGCCAAGGTGCCACAGGACATCCGCGCGGGAATGATCAAGCTCACCCCGCTAGGGCGTACGGGCACACCCGACGAAGTGGCTTACGCAGTCGCCTTTCTGGCATCCGAGCGGGCGTCCTTCATCACCGGGCAAGTGCTGGGCGTCGACGGCGGCATGGCGATGATGTGAGAGGGACCATGGACAATTCAAGCGCTGCAGGCAAGACGTTCATTTCGCCGGGGGTGCTGATCACCGTGGCCAAACTGGCGGCCCTCGGCGTGCCGGGTGTGGCCCGCATGAGCCCGGTGCCGGGCGGGGTCAATCAGTTGTTTCGGCGCGGAACGGCCGACGGGGTGCGCCTGGAGACGAACGACGAAACAGTCTCGGCCGATTTGTATATCGTGGTGGAGCAGGACTACAACGTGCGCGAGGTCGCGCGCCAGGTTCAGCACGAGGTGGCGCGGGCCATTCGCGATCTGATCGGGCTGGAAGTGGGCCGGCTCGACATCCATCTGGAAGACATCGACCTGGCGCCGGCCGGACCGCCGGCGGCCGAGGGCTGATCCAGACCCAATGAAAGGGCCTGCCGCACGGTGGGCCACAGGGTGTATGAAGGGTCGTCGCAAAGCACGCGCGCTGGCGCTGCAAGTTCTTTTCGAAGTTGACAGTTCCAATCATCCTCCAGGGACGGTGCTCGAGCAGCGGCTCGAGGCCTCGCCGCTCACGGAGGATCTGGGTGGTTTTGCCCAGCGCCTGATCTTCGGTGTGCTCCAGCATCGCGCCGATCTCGATCGAATGATTGCCCGCTTTGCGCCGGAGTGGCCGGTGGCGCAAATGGCGCTGGTGGACCGAAACGTGCTGCGACTGGCGCTGTGGGAATTCGCCATCGGGCGCGAAACCCCGGTGAGGGTGGCGATCAACGAGGCCGTGGAAGTGGCCAAGGTCTTCGGATCGGAGAGTTCACCGCGCTTTGTCAACGGCGTGTTGGGCAGCCTGGCCGAACACGTGGACGAGGCCGCCCGCTCCGCCCGAGGCGGAGAGTAAGCCTATGGAATTCCTGGGCATCGGCCCGCTCGAATTGTTGCTGGTGCTGGTGATTGCACTGCTCGTGATCCCGCCCAACCAGTTGGGCAAAGTAGGCCACTCGATCGGCCGCTTCCTCAACCGCATGTTCCGTTCCGACTCGTGGCGCATCTTCCGTCAGGCCTCCAGTGAATTGCAGAACCTGCCGAGCCGCTTGGCGCGCGAGGCACAGCTGGAGGAACTGCACTCACTTGAGAAAGAAATGGCCCTGCCGGACTTGAAGACGACGGCCTATGCGCCGTGGGCCGCGCACCCCGATCAGGGCGCGGCGCCGCTGACCGACCCCACCCCGCCGCCCCCAGCCTCGGAGCCTGACACAGGCGACAGCGCAGCGGCCGCACCTTCCCCGGCGGCTTCCACGACCGCAGCGGACGACGCGCCTTCGGGCCCGCCCGCCGAGGGAGCGCCTTAGGCTGCCGCATGCGCAAAGCCATGCGGGCCATCGGGCGAGTGCTCTCGGCACCCTTCCGCGCGCTGGGGGCGCTGGCCCGCGCCATCCGCGCCTTCTTCACCTATGAGCCGGAAGACACACCGCTGGCCGATACGTTCGCCGGCGCGGTGCAGAGCCCGAATCTGATTCTGGAACATCTGGACGCCCTGCGCCGCCACCTCTTGCGAGCGATACTCTTTCTGGCCATCACCACGACCTTCTCCTTTGCATTCGCCCAACCCCTGCTCGAATTCCTCACCCGCCCGTTGGGCGGGTTGAGCAACCTGCAATCTATTGAGGTGACGGAGAACATCGGCGTCTTCATGCGCGTCTCGCTCCTGGCGGGGTTCGCGTTGGCCTTCCCGTACATCGCCTTTGAATTGTTCGCCTTCGTCCAATCCGGTTTGCACCGGCGCAGCCGGCTGATGGTGGCGCTGGCCATCCCTTCGGCCACGGTGCTCTTCCTGGCCGGCATGGCCTTCGCTTTCTTCGTCATGATGCCGGCCGCCATTCCGTTCCTGGTCAGCTTCCTCAACATCCCGGTTAAGGTGCGGCCCTCCTCGTACATCAACTTTGTCACCGGCCTGTTGTTCTGGATCGGTGTGTCCTTCCAAATGCCGCTGGTGGTGTACTTCCTGGCTCGTCTGGGAGTCGTGCGAGCGCGCCAGCTCGGGCGGCAGTGGCGCATTGCCGTGGTGGGCATTGCCGTGCTCTCGGCGGCCGTGACGCCCACCGTGGACCCGGTCAACATGGCCCTGGTGATGGCGCCCATGATCGTGCTCTACTTCCTCAGCATCGGCCTCGCCGCTGTAGCCGAACGACAGCGGAAACGGTGAGGAACCCGGCGGGGCCCTAACGCACGCGTTCGTCGTCCTCACCGTTTCGACCATCCAAAGGAGGGCGGATGAACCGCACGGTGGAGATTGTCGGCGTTGGATGGAGCGGCTTTCGCTCGATCACGCCGGACCTCTCCTATAAGGAGCTGGTCTACGAGGCTGCGACGCGGGCCTATGCCGATGCCGGCATTGACCCGCGTCGTGACGTGAGCGGCTTCGTCACCGCAGCCGAAGACTACCACGAGGGCACGAGCATCTTCGACGAGTACACGCCCGACCAACTGGGCGGGGCGCTGCGCCCGATGCACACCATTGGCGGCGACGGGCTGCACGCGTTGGCGGCAGCTTACATGCAGATCGCCTCGGAGCTGATGGAGGTGGTGGTGGTCGAGGCCCATTCAAAAGCCTCCAACGTCCTGACCCTGCCCGAGATCACCGCCTTCGCTGAAGACCCGACGTACGAGCGGCCTCTCGGCGTGCACCCGGTGGCCCTAGCCGGGCTGGAGATGCAGTGGCTGGTTGGACAGGGGGCGCTGAGCGCCGAACAGTGCGCCGCCGTGGCGGCCAAGAACAAGCGCCACGCCCTGGCCAACCCGTCCGCGGCCCATGGGGCCACGATTGGCGTGGAGGATGTCTTGAGGGCGGAGATGCTGGCCGCGCCGCTGACACGCCTGATGGCCGCGCCGCACGCGGACGGGGCGATCGTGTTCGTGTTGGCCTCGAGCGAGGCGGCGCGCGGCTTGCGCGGCAAGGCAGTGCGCGTGCGCGGGGTCGGCTGGGCCAACGATACTCCGGCGCTGGATTCGCGCGCCTGGGGCGAGGCGCGCTATGCGCGTTTGGCGGGTGAAATGGCCTACCGCACCGCCGGCATCCGCGCGCCGCAGCAGGAGATCGACTTCGCCGAGGTGGACGACACGTTCGCTCACAAGGAACTCTTGCACCTGGAAGCGCTCGGGCTCATGGCATCGGGCGCGGCCGGGCGTGAGACGCTGCGCGGGGCCACGACCATAGGCGGCTCGCTGCCGGTGAACATTTCGGGCGGCAGCCTGGGTGAGGGCGGGCTCTTAGATGCCACCGGTCTGGCGCGCGCGCTCGAGGTCGTCCTGCAATTGCGCGGGGAGGCTGGAGCGCGGCAGCTCACGGGCGTGCACACCGGTTTGGCCTTTGCCTGGCGGGGCCTGCCCACCACCAGCGGCGCGGCGGTTGTGCTCGGAGTCTGAAGAGTCTTCACCACAGAGAACACAAAGCACACAGAGACGGAATGGGGAAGATCAACCTGGATAGAGAGTAAGCCAAACGCAGGGCGCCTTCGGTGGGGGAGCCACAGGCCTCAGGGGCCGGTGGTGCGCGGCCTTGGCCGCAGAGGGCATGCAATGGTCGGACGCGAGGAACCGAATTCAATTACACGGGATGTGAATGGGGCAGCAATAGATGTTCACGTACGCTTGGACCCGGCTTGCTCGAATCAGCCTACCAGGCCTGCCTGGTTCATGAACTGAGGGAGCGCGGAATGCGTGTGGCAGAGCAAGTGCCGCTGCCGGTCCGGTACAAAGAGGTGCAACTGGAGTGCGGCTATCGATTGGATCTGCTTGTGAATGATCGCGTAGTTGTTGAGGTCAAATCGGTCGAAACCGTCTTGCCTGTGCACTGCGCACAATTGCTCTCCTATCTCAAGCTCTCTGGCCACAAGATTGGTTTGTTGATCAACTTCAACGTACGCGTGCTCAAAGAAGGCGTCGTGCGCCTGGTGAATGGAATAATAAGCACTCTGTAATCTCTGTGGTCTCCGTGGTGAGAAGCACTTGAGTGAGATCCTGGAGGGACGCATGGGAATGCGACGAGTGGCAGTAGTCGGCGCGGGGATGACCAAATTCGTCCGCCGCGCGCTCGAAACGGGACGCGAACTCGCCTTCGAGGCCGCGAGCAAGGCGCTCGAATCGTGCGAGCTCACACTGGATCAGGTTGAAGCGGTGGTCATGGGCACGGCCCCGGATGCTTTTGACGGCGTGCACATGAAAGCCGAATGGCTCTCCGACGGCGCCGGCGCATGGGGCAAACCCTACATGCGCGGCTATGTGGGCGGCGGCACGGGAGTGTTCGCCCCGGCCCAGGGTTGGTACCACGTGGCCTCGGGCCTGTTCGACATCTGCCTGGTCGTGTGCGAGGAGAAGATGTCGCCGGTGCAGCCGCACCCGCAGGGCGCCTTCCTCACCATCTTCGACAACTTCACCGAACGCGCGCTGTGGCCGAACCTGCTGTGGATCTTCGCCCTGGAGATGAACGCCTACATGCAGCGCTACGGCCTCAAGAAGGAAGACATCGCCCAGGTGGCGGTGAAGAACAAGCGCAACGCGGCCGATCACCCGGCCTCGCTCCTGGGCGATCGCAACATCACCCTCAAGGACATTCTCGACTCGGAAGTGCTGGCCTGGCCGGTTCAACGCCTGGACGTGAGCCCGGTGACGGACGGCGCGGTGGCGCTGGTGCTGGCCTCGGAAGCCGTCGCCCGGCGCATCACCTCCAAGCCGGTCTGGATCGAAGGCGTGGGGTGGAACCTGGATACCGCCTACTGGACCGACCGCGACCTGGCGTACCCCACCTACGTGGAAGAAGCCGCGCGCATGGCTTACCGCATGGCCGGCATCACCGAGCCGCACAAAGAGATCCAGATTGCCGAGCCCTACGATCCTTTCGATTACAAAGAGCTGCACCATTTGGAGGGGCTGATGCTCTTCCCCAAGGGCAAGGCGCCCGAAGCCACCGCCGCCGGGGTCACCCAGCGCACCGGCAACCTGCCGGTGTGTCCCTCGGGCGGTCTGTTGGGTGTGGGCAACCCGATCGCCGCGGCCGGGTTGATGAAGGTCGCCGAACTGTTCTGGCAGCTGCGCGGCGAGGCGGGTGCGCGCCAGGTGCCGGGTGACCCGCGCCGCGGTGTGGCCCAGGCTTGGGGCGATCTGATGCAAGTCGGCACGGTCGTGGTCATGGGGCGCTGAGGGAGGGAGCCATGGAACAACACGTTTTCCCGACACGCGGGCTATCGGAGAAGGACTTCAGCGAGCACAAGGTGCTCGTCGAACACTGGGCCCTCAAGGCGGACTATGCCTGGGATACCGGTGTAGCGATTGGCGGGTTCCTGCAAGGCCTCAAAGGGGGCAAGCTCCTCGCCCGGCGCTGCAACCGCTGCCGTCGAACGCTCATCCCGCCGCGCATGTTCTGCGAGGAGTGCTTCCGCCCGACGGACGACTGGGTCGAGCTTCAAAACACCGGATGGGTCAAGACCTTCTCGCTCTCGAATGTGCGCTGGGATATGGTGCGCCTCGAGCAGCCCGAGATGCCCGCCGTGGTGGTCATCGACGGTGCCTCTCCCGGCATGGGCATCCTGCACATGCTGGGCGAAGTGGAGCCCAAGGCGGTGGCGATCGGCATGCGCGTACAGGCGGTGTGGAAGCCGGCCGCCGAACGCGAGGGCTCGATCACCGACATCCGCTACTTCAAGCCGATCGGCTGAGCCTGCCGGCGGAATGGGAGAAGACCTGATGGGCATTTTGCATTCGCTCGAGCATCCGGTGCAAGCCGGCGTGTGGCACGGCTCGATCCCCTTGGAGCACCGCTATACCGCCGGGGTCGCCGGCGAGCGTTTTCTGCGTGGGCTGAAAGAGGGCAAGATCTACGGCACGCGCTGCGCGCGCTGCAACTACACTTACGTGCCCGCGCGGATGTACTGCGAGCGCTGCTTGGGGCACCTCGGCGAGCAGGCTTGGCTGGAGATTGGAGTAGAGGGCGAGTTGCTCTCATTCACCGAGGTGCACATCGACCCTTCGGGCCAACCGCTGGCAAAGCCGCGGTGGGTCGGCCTGGTCCGGCTGCGCGGAGCCTCCGGCGCGCTCATGCACAACCTGGAGGGTGTGACCCTAGAAAACGCGCGCGTGGGGTTGGGGGTGAAGGCGGTGTTTCGCCCGGCCAAGGAGCGCAGCGGATCGATCAACGATATCCGTCACTTCGCGCCCGCCTGAGCCGCCGCGCATCCCTGGGTGTGCGGGAGAGAAGAAAACGATGCGAGTGGGGCGGCGATTGCCGCCCCACTCGTGTACCTACCGCTCAGGGTTTACGGCGAGACCCTTGGGCGGGACTTGAACAAGCAGCTTCAGGCACGGGTGGTCGCACCAATTCGCCAGGAGAATCTGAAGTGAGGAGGCGAGATGCCAACAAATGAGAAAGCCCTGGCCACGGTCATCGTGGTTGCCCGCGATGGAATGGGCGAGGCGCCTATCGAACTTCGCCACAGGCTCATCAAGAGCTACTTTGGCCTGCTCCTGCAAAACGAGATGCTCCCGCGAGCCGTCTGTTTCTATGGGGCTGGAGTCCACCTGGTGGGCTCCGCCTCTCCCGTGATCGAGGAATTGAAGGCGTTGGAGGCCAAGGGTGTTCACCTGGTGGCCTGTTCGACGTGTGTCAACTTCTTCGAATTGGCGGATGACATTCGGGTCGGCGTGGTCGGAGGGATGGGCGACATCCTCGAGGCGCAATGGAAAGCCGATAAGGTCATTGCGTTGTGAGTGCCGCGTGAGCCGCCCGGCCTCGGATGTGGCAATGAGAAACGAGATCGGGCGTGAAGAACCCTCCCGGCCGGCAGAGATCGGCACGCATGCCAGCTCGCGCGGCTTGTACGATGCCCTCAGCCCATGGTACGACCTGCTGACCGCCGGGCAGGAGAACGCAGTGCGCGCCGCCGCAATCAAAGCACTTGCCCTACAGCCGGGCGAGCGCGTCCTGGAAGTGGGCTTTGGAACCGGGAGTGCGCTCGTTGGCATCGGCGAGGCGGTGACCGAAGCCGGCAGCGTGTGGGGCGTCGATCTTTCGTGGGGGATGGCACACGTGGCGCAGCGCCGACTGCGCAACCCACGCCGCCCATCCTGCATCGGGTTGGCCTGCGGTGATGCGCTGCGCTTGCCGCTTCGCCCCGCGAGCATGGATGCGCTCTTTCTGTCCTTCACGCTGGAATTGCTCGAAGAGGCGGAGATTCCCATCGCGCTCGCTGAGTGCCGGCGCGTGCTGCGCCGCGGCGGGCGGATGGGCCTGGTCTGCCTGTCGAGTGAGGCCGGGTCTTCCGCCGTCAACACCGTCTACGCTTGGGCGCACACGCGCTGGCCGCGCGTGCTGGATTGCCGGCCCATCCGCCCTCGCGATTGGCTGGCTGCCTCTGGGTTCGAGGTCGTTTCCCATCGAAGCATGTGCCTGTGGGGGCTCGGGGTGGAGGCCTTGGTGTGCCGGCCGCAGTAGTCCGCTTGCAGAGTGGCCGGCCGTGCCTGTCGGCGGTCGGCCGCCATTCCTCTAGAGTTCGATTGCGGCAAACGGCTCGGGGCAGGTCTCAGACCTGCCCCGAGATCTATCTTCCGGGAATTCCAGTTCAAGGGGTGATGCGGGTGAAGACAACCGCCTGCGCGCCCTCGGTCACCGGCGTGTAGGTCAGCGTAGTGGTAGTGCAGGTGAAGGGTTTGGCCGTGGCCGTTTCGCCAAAGAATGGAACCATGCTGCCCAAAGTTGTGCTGTCGCCGGCGGGCATGCCGCCCATGGTGAGAGTCATCGACAGGTTGTCGATATTGACGTTGGTGGTTGAGAGCAGGTTGCCCTGCGCACCGGTGTAATCCGCCGTGCCGGTGCCATTGAGGCCCACCTGGATATCGAGGTTGAGGCCGCCGCCGAGCTGGTAATCGACCTTCAGATCATCGGCTTGGACCCCGGCCGTCCCGTCGGAATTGAACATGTAGTAGGCCGTGCCGGTGGTGCCGTTGTACGTCAGCGTACCTTCGCTCTGGGGAGGCAGCACGGAGGCCATGAATTCAGAGAGATCCGCCAACTCCCACGTCCCGACCAGGCATGCAGCGCTAGTGCCGGCCGCCTCTGATGGAGCTTGGCTCTGAGGTTCAGTGGGTTGGCTGTCCCCGCCGAGGTGGAAAGACGGCAGGCTGCAGGCCATCATCGCCAAGAGTGTCACGCCGAGGGCTGCCTGTAACTTCCTTTGCGTCATTCGTTGCTCCATTCGTCGAGCTTGCAGGACGGGTAATCGTTGAAGAGGATTGCGACCATAATCATAACAATTGGCGGGGTCACACCCCAGTCCCTGCTCCATCATTTGAGGGAATTCCGCTTCTCGATTCTGGCCTGAGAGACTCCGTCGACTGGCACTTTTGTCGCTGGAAGGCTCACCCGGCAAGCCGTAAGATGATGTCAGTGGGCCCGCACAATGAGATGATGGATGACATCTTTCTCGAGTTTCCCGCAACTGTCACCCGCGCCAAGCGTAAATGAGCATGTAGCCTAGGCAAAACACCCGTCGCGTTGCATCCGGTCCGCCGCGGCAGGGTTACATTATCGAGGGTTGGATTGACCCTGGGGTTGTCTCTGGACCGAACCTGACATCTGCACGACTGGAGGTTTCCATGGCTCAGAAACGCAGAACGGCTCTTGCAGGCGGGATCATTCTCATTGTGCTCGGTGTGATGTTCCTGGTCGGACAGATCGTGCCCGAGTTCTCGCGCTGGCTGCGCATCGAGTACTCCTGGCCGCTGTGGGTCATCGGCTGGGGCGCCTTCCTTTTCATCCTCGGCCTTATGACCGGTGCGCCCGGCCTGGCTGTACCGGCCTGCATCGTAGGCGGCATCGGCGGGCTGCTGTACTGGCAGAACGCCACCGGCAATTGGGGCAGCTGGGCCTACGCGTGGACGCTCATCCTCGGGTTCGTCGGGCTGGGCACGCTGCTCATGGGCATCCTGGGGGAGAAGCCGCGCGAATCGATCACCGGCGGTCTGTGGCTGATGTTCATCAGCCTGATTCTCTTCTTCATCTTCGGTTCGGTGTTCGGCGGCCTGGGCCTGTTCGGGCCGTACTGGCCGGTGCTGCTCATCGGGCTGGGGGTGGTGGTGTTGCTGCGCTCGTTCTTTGGGCGACGCTGAGCGGTTCACTGAGT
>JBGOXY010000062.1:0-11264 GCA_041479415.1 Anaerolineae bacterium | reverse complement strand
GGCGGCGTGCCCATCGCCGCTTGCTCGGTCAGCATGCCCGAGAGCGTCGCTTGCGCGCCAACCATGGCCGTGCCGAGAAGGCTCGTCGCCTGCGCCTCGACCGTGCCCCATGAAGTGCCCAGCCCCGCAACGCTCCCCAGCGCATTCGTCGCGCGAGCCACGAGGCCCTGGGCTGTAGCCTCGAGGGCGGCGGTGGAAGGCAGGATGCACCCCAGCGCCAGCAGGACTGGAGCCAGGACGAGCAACACGGGCACACGCCAGCGACGGGCCATGACTCCGCATCACTCCGTCAGATAGATCGGGTTGGAGAAGATCCAGCCGCGTTCGCGCCCATGGAAGCGACGCCAGGCTTCCAGACGATAGGCACCGCGCAGGGTGGCCCGGTAGTCGACCCGGTCGCTCATGCCCTCCCAGACCAGGCCTTCGCCGGCCCGCACGAGCGTGACGTGTGCCGTGAGGGGCAGGCTGGCGAGAATCTGGGCGCCGCCTTTGGGCAGCCGCCCGGCCTCGCCCATCTGCAACGTGCGTCCATCGGCCTCTGCCCACAGGCGAAAGTGGCGCGTCGGTGCCGGCAAGTCGTACCCGACCCAACCCCGCCCGAGCCGCAGCGCGTCGAGCACCGAGGCCCGGTCGCGCGCGAAATCGGCCGTGAGCGGCTGCTCAAGCAGGAGGTGCGTGTTGACCGCGCGGAAGAGGTATCCGTAAGGGAAGACCACCCGCCGCAGCGGACCGGCCGAGTAGGTTTGGCCGTGGGCATCCGATCCGCCCAATACCGCGACATGCTGGCCGCGGGCCAAGAGATCATCCCACAGGGCGAGGGCCTGCGGGAATGGCCCGCGAATCCCGCGCTCGGGGTTGAAGGCATAAAAGAGCATGCCCGCCAGATTATGCAGGAGCGATTTGAACTCGCTCATGTAATTCCACAGCTCGATCCCCGCATAACCGCGGACCTGCCAATCCACCCAGCCCAGGTCGTCCTCGCCGATGACCGGCGCGGCCTGCTCATACGGGTGGGCCAGGAAGGCAAACCCGCCCGAGGCGCGCACTGCCTCCAGCAGGCGTTGCGGATCCTGGGCGAGCGTAGAGAGCTCGCGGTCGATGCCGAAGGTCAGCATGTGATTCTTCTGCGGCTCGCGAATCTGGTCGTGGATTTCTTCGCTCACCAGGAGCAGCAGGCTGCGGCGGCCGTCGGCCGAGGCGTGGTAGCGCTCCACCCCCTGCACGTAGACGTTGTGATCGGTGACACAGATGAAATCGAGCCCGGCCTCGAGCGCAACCTGGGCCAAATCCGCGTGATACAATGCGCCGTCGGAATAGGGCGTGTGCATGTGAAGGTTGCCGACCACTTCAATCATCGCATGGGCTCCGAAGCGGCAAGCATAGCACACGCATACCCCAGGCGCAATCATGAAACTCGATAACCGCGCCGTCGCGCAGCTCTTCGACGACCTGGGCTCGTTGCTCGAGCTGCAGGGCGAGAGTGCATTCCGCGTCAACGCCTATCACCGCGCGGCCGAAACTTTGCGCGGGCTGGGCCGGGATCTCGCCGAAATCGCCGCAGCGGGCGAATTGCGCACCATCCCCGGCGTCGGCGAAGCTATCGCCGCCAAGATCGAAGAGATCCTCGCCACCGGTCAACTCCCGGCGCTCGAACGCGAAAAAGAGAAAGTGCCCGCGACGCTGCTCGATCTCTTGAAGATCGGCGGTGTGGGGCCCAAGCGCGCCGCGCGCTTCTGGAAAGAGATGGGGATCACCGACCTGCCGGGCTTGGAGGCGGCCGCGAAAGAAGGGCGCCTGCGCACGATGAAGGGCATGGGCCCGGGCGTCGAGGCCGCCATTCTTTCGGGCATCGCCGCCCTCGCCCGGCGCACCGACCGCATTCCGATCGGGCAGGCCTGGCCGCTGGCGCAGGCACTGCTCGCGCGGCTGCGCGAGTCGAAGAAGGTGCGCGCGGCGGAAGCCGCCGGCAGCTTGCGCCGCCGCAAGGAAACCATCGGCGACCTGGATTTCCTGGTCGCCTCATCGGACCCCGAGGCGGTGATGGACTTCTTCACCGCCGATCCGCGCGTGGCCGAGATCATCGCGCGCGGCCCGACCAAAACCTCGGTCGAGCTGGCGGGCGGCGTGCGCGCACAAATCTGGGTTCACCCGCCCGAGCGCTTCGGCACGGCCTTGCAGTACGCCACCGGCTCGAAGGAGCACAACGTCCACCTGCGCGAGATCGCACTCAAACGCGGCCTCTCGCTCTCGGAGCACGCGCTGACCCGCGAGAGCGGCAAAGAGATCTTGTGCGCACGCGAAGAGGAAGTCTACGAACGACTGGGGCTGCCGTGGATTGCGCCGGAACTCCGCGAGGATCACGGCGAGATCGAGGCCGCCCAGGCCGGCCGGCTGCCGGACCTGCTCGAGCTGCGCCACATGCGCGCCGATTTGCATGCCCATTCCACCTGGAGTGACGGCCATGCCTCCATCCGCGAGATGGCCGAGGCCGCGCGCGCCCAAGGGTTGAAAGTCCTCGCGATCACCGACCATTCGCAAAGTCTGGGCGTCGCACGCGGGCTCACCCCGCAGCGATTGCGCGAGCAGCGCAAGGAAATCCAACGTGTGCAGCGCGCGCTGGGCGACTCGATCCTCATTCTGCAGGGCGCGGAGGTCGAGATCCGCGCCGACGGACAGATTGACTATGACGACGATGTGCTCGCCCAACTGGATGTGGTCATCGCCTCGGCCCATACCTCGCTGCGCCAGCCGCGCGAGAAGATCACCGCCCGCCTGGTGGGCGCGGCGCGCCACCCGGGCGTGCACTTCATCGGCCATCCCTCGGGGCGGCTCATCCCCGAGCGCGAGCCGGCCGACATCGACATGGAAGCGCTGTTCGCAGAAGCCGCGCGCCACGGCGTCGCGCTCGAGATCGATTCGCATCCGGCGCGGCTCGACCTTTCGGACGCGCACGCGCGCCGCGCCGCCGAGGTGGGATGCCTGCTCGCGGTCAACACCGATGCCCACAGCCCGGAGGAATTCGCGTTGCGTGAGTACGGCGTGGGCGTCGCACGCCGCGCCTGGCTCACCCCGGCTCAGGTGATTACCGCCTGGCCCCGTGCGCGCCTGGTGGCCTGGCTCCAGAAGCGAAAGAAAGCGAGAACCTGACGAGGCATGCCCGATCCAACGTCCTCTTCCCCTCGTGCCCGGCGCTCGATCATCCGCTGGTGGACATGGCTGGTGGCCTTGATCCTGGCCGTGGTCGCGATCCTCATCGGCTGGGCGGTCATCGTCTCCTGGCCGCTCCCCACGCCCAGCGCCAGCGCCCAGCCCCTGTTCACCGTGCTGCCGCCGCCCACGCTCACGCCGCCGCAGGTAGTGGTCCTCCCCGGTGAAGAGACGGCCACCCCGATCCCGCCCACCCCTCTGCCCGGATTCTTCGGAGTGGGCGGAACGGTCTCGGTAGTGGGAACGGGGCGCGATGGGTTGCGCCTACGCGAGACGCCCTCGCTCGGCGGGCGCATCTTGCTGCTCGCGCTCGAGAACGAAGTGTTCGTGGTGCGCGACGGCCCGCGCGAGAGCGATGGTTACACCTGGTGGTATCTCGAGGGATTGATCGACCAATCGCGCAAGGGCTGGGGCGTACAAAACTACCTGGGGCCGGGCGGGCCGTGACTCCACGCCTTTCGACGCACACACACTGAAGAGGGCATAGCACGCTTTACAGTTGACCGCGCCCGCGCGGACTGCGCACGGGTCCCCGCGTTGGGCACACATGCCTCGTGTTTGTCTCGTGCATCGCACACAATCCGCCGACGGTGAGGCCGAGATGCCTCGGGGGCTTGGCCGCCCCGGAATGATGTGGAAGAGGTGGTGTCATAGGCCACAGCAACACGGGGCGGCCCCAAAAGGGGTCGCCCCTACTAAGTGCAACAGCCGCATGATCCGAAAGCGCGCGCATCCTCCATCAGATGCCAGTAGCATCATGGAGTGCGGAGGATTGCGCTGGCGGTCATCCGCACATAGGCTCTCGGGCCGCGGCGTCGAACCAACATACGTCGCCCGCCATTCCAAGAACGGCCAGGCTGGCACGATAGCCGGCACCCGGCGTTAGGTCAAGTTGCCGGCAATCAACTTTCCCCATCTCCGTCGGCACCTGATGAATTCTCCACCCATTCACCCACGGGTCGATGGGGACTCTAAGCATCGACAGGGGCAGCCACAATCCCAGACCGACCGCTTTGGCCAAAGCCTCCTTGCGTGTCCAGGTTGCGAAGAACGCTTCCAACCTGCAACTCCTCGGCATGGACCTTAATTCCAGCACTTCCGATTCGGAAAGAGCGGTTCCGGCAAGCTCGGCCCAGTCTAACCCGCAGTCGATTCTCTCCACGTCGATTCCCAATTCTGCCCGACAGCTGAATGAATAGAGCGCCAAATCGGCGGAGTGGGACGTATTGAAGAGAATGCTGGCTGTTCTCTTGCCATTGACTACCCGGGGCTTGCCCCAGCGACCAATCTCAAAATGGACCTCGCATGGATCGAGCCCAAGGTATGAGGCCACAAGGCCGCGCAATGTGCCCTTGTGTGCGATGAAGCGCCGGCGATGGATGTCATGAGAGAATCGCGCCGCCCTGCGGACTTCTTCAGGCGGGAGCAGCTGCGTCAGCCGGGTCAATTCCCGATCCGGTAGGTCCAACCAGGCGCGCCACACGTGGATCTCGTTGCGGTGCAGACTCGGCAGGGAGCTCGGCTTCTCCCAGCCCGGTCCATCGCCGCGGCGCTCCCGGCCTCCAGGCGTCACGATGAACCTCCGGTCGTCTCCAGGATTCGGCGCACCGCCTCGCCCAGCGCCGGAAGTCGTGACTCGGCCATGATGGAGACGTGCGCGCCGTCGACATCTACTATTTGCAGGCCGCCCTTGGCTAACTCCCCCCAGCCCAGATAGCGATCCGTGATGCCCCGCGGCTGGGTTCGGGCGCGGAAGAGCGTAATCGGGCCGTCGTAGGGGGCCGGATGATACGCATGCCTCGCCGACTGTGCCGCCCGGTAGGCACGCCCAATGTCGGCTCGCGTTCCCCAGCGGAGCCATGACAGCAGTCTGCGCATTGCGAGGCGCGCCGGTTGCGCCTCGCGAATCACCAAGCGCTCCAACCTCGAGCCGACGTACCGCACCTTAGCCATTCCTTTGAGCACCGAAAGGTTTCCCTGATGGAATTCAAGCCTCTGGCGGAGCCAGAACCTCCAGTCCCGCCAGAGCGTCCACCGGCCGTAGCCTGGGCCATGGGTATCGAGCAGCCCGAGGAACGGGACCGCGTGCCCGGCAGCACGAAGTTGGCGGGCCATTTCGACAGCAACCAAACCACCGAAGGACAACCCACCCAAGAGGAATGGGCCCGTTGGTCGCATCCGTAAGATATCGTCAAGGTAGCGCGCCGCGATGGTTTCGACACGATCGTTCCCTCCCGCCTCACCGAACTCCGCCCCTTCGAGCGCGTAGGAGGGTTGGTCATTCCCAAGATAACGAGCCAGCTTCTTAAAGGAGACCACATGCCCACCCGCAGCATGGACCCAGAAGACTGGGTCGCGTGAGCCCTCCGCCTGAAGCGGCACCAAGGAAGTACGCGAGGCGGGCTGCCACTCGCTTGAGCGAATGATCGCTGCAAGCCCATTCACTGTCGGGGCTTCGAAGAGCGCACGGACTGGAAGCTTGCGGCCGGTCGCCCTCTCAATGCGCGACAGCAGCCGCACCGCCATTAGGGAATGTCCGCCCAAGTCGAAGAAGTTGTCGTTTGACCCAATTGGCTTTATCCCAAGGACTTCTTCCCAGATCGCGGCGATTCGCCGCTCTAGGCGGCCCCGCGTTGCCGGCAGGCCTGTCGCCTCGCGCATTGAGTCCTCCGCGGCAGGAGGCAACCTGCGGCGATCAAGCTTGCCGTTGGCCGAAAGCGGCAACTCCTCCAGCGCAACGAAGTGGGCAGGTATCATCGCGGCCGGCAACCGAGTGGCCAGATGCACCCTCAGTTCGGAGGAGGTCGGCGGCCTTTCCTTCGATACGAGATAGGCTATCAACTCAGGTTGGTTGTGCGTGCCGAGCCGCGAAACAACGACGCATGTCTTCACCCTTGGGTGGGCGCAGATTTCCGAGGCCACCTCAGCCGGCTCGATGCGCACACCGTGGATCTTGACCTGCTCGTCTTCCCGCCCCAGGAACTGCAGTGTTCCATCCGGCAAGTACCGGCCTCGGTCACCGGTCCAATACAGTGTGTCTCTTGGGTCGTCGGTATGCGGGTTGCGGCGGAATGCGGATGTTCCCTCGCCGGGCTTTAAGTATCCCAGAGTCCGGAATGGCGTGCGAATGACGATTTCCCCGGTCTCCGCGATCCCACATAGTTGCTGCTCTGGATCCAGGACCAGGGTCTGAGTCTCGGGAAGAGGCCAGCCCACGGGCACCACCCCGGCACCGGGTTCAAGAGGAACCACGTAAAAACTCTTGGCCATGGTCGTCTCTGTGGGGCCATACAAGTTGACGATCTCCCCGGATGATGGAAAGGCCGACCGCCAGGTGCGGACAAAGTCCGCCGGCAGCGCCTCGCCGGCGAAGAATGCGTAGCGCAGGGTGCGCAACGTCACCGCGTCCGGAACGTCCAACAGCCAACTCTGCGCCACAGTTGGGACGAGATGGACCAGCGTCACCCCTTCGATGTCAAGCCATTCCAGGATGGACGGCGAGCCCAAGGCGATGGGTCTAGGGAGCAAGCAGAGCGCGGCCCCGCTTGTAAGCGGGAGGAAGATATCGCGCAGCATGACGTCGAACGACAGACTGGTGAGTTGGGCGCAGCGATCCTGGGGGCCGACCTGGAACGTCTCCCGCTGCCAAGCAAGAAAATGGGCTAACCCCTTGTGATTGCCAAGGACTCCCTTGGGTGTTCCGGTCGTCCCAGAAGTGAAGAAGATGTAGGCGGGCGAGTCGGGATCTAGATCAATGCGAACAGCTCGATCGGCGAATGGCTCTTGGCCACGAAGGCGCCCGTCGTCTTCCCCGACCATCAGGCATGGCGCCGTCAACCACTCTGCGATGCGCAGGCTGCCTGCATCATCCGCGCACAGCGTCAGTTTCGCAGATGCGGCTGCCGACATCCAGCCCAGCCGCCGAGGGGGCACGGTCGGATCAAGCGGCAGGATGACCGCGCCGACTTGCATGGCGGCAATGAGCGAGACGATCAGTCCGAAGCTCGGCTGTCCGGTCACCGCAACGACTTCCCCTGGGCGGAGGCCTCGCATCGCCAGGCTAGCGACAAGCCCCTCAACCGCATTGGAGAGATCTGCGTACGACCAGTTGCGCCCCCCACGGCTCACTGCGGGTGCGGAGGGCGATCGCTCCGACCAGACCCTGATCTGATCGGTCACTGCAGGAAACCGGGGTTCAGCGAGCGCCATGGTCGGATCGGGCAGCCTCGAAGCCGTTTCCGGGGAGACGAGTGAGTAGGTGCCAATGTCACGCTCGGGCTCCGAAACAACCTGGTGCACGAGAAAACTATATTGGGAAAGCATTGCACGGGCGAGTTCGGGACTCACGGAGGACCGGTCGAAGACAGCCTCCAGGCGCAAGCTATCCCCGCTCATGTCAACGTACAGGGTAAGCGCGTACCGCGGCGCACCATCCGGGGGTTGGAAAGGCGAGACCGCTATGTCCCCTATCCGCTGGACGGGAGGCCGGAAGGTGTGCGAGTTGAACAGGACATCGAAAAGCGGAGCGTGTGTAAGCGATCGCTCTGGGCGGAGCTCGGCGACAATTCGCTCAAACGGAACATCGTTGTGGGTGAGCCCTTCCAGTATTTGTCGTCGCACCCGCCGCACCACCTCGCGATATGTCGGATGGCCTGACAGGTCGGCCCGTAGCGGCAATGCCTCAACGAAGCAGCCGATGCTTGCTTCGAGCTCGCGGCGGACGCGGCCCGCCGATGGGAAGCCAATGACGAAGTCAGTTTGCGCCGAGTAGCGGTGAAGCAGGACGATGAATGCCGCAAACAATCCCATGAAAGGAGTTGCATTCTCTTGGCGGACAACGTGTCGCAAGTCATTCAGCAATTTGGCGTCGATCGCGATCGATTCGCGGCCGGCGCCCCGTCCCACGACGGGGAGAAGCCTTGGGTCTGACGGAAGGGCGAGCCGCGGCGGCAGGTCGGCAAGGACTCGTTTCCAGTAGCTCAGCTGAGGTTCAAGTTCTTGTTCTCTGAGATGTGAGCGCTGCCACAGGGCGAAATCGGCGTACTGCAGCTCCGGCTCGGTCAGGGGCGAGGGATGGCCTGCAACGCGGGCAGGGTAGAGTTCGGAAAGCTCCCGCAACAGAACACCTTCCGACCAGCCGTCGAAGGCAATGTGATGCGTCAGGAACAGAAGGATGTATTCTTCCCCACCGAGCGCCAAAAGCACAGGGCGGGCCGGGGCCGCGTGGACAAGATCGAGGGGCTTGCGCGCTTCGGCCGCAATCCACTGGCCGGCGAGTTCGTCACGCTCCTGCGCGGATGACCCGCCAATGCGAATCAGCGGCAGCGGCGTTGGTTCATGAGGCAAGACTGTTTGTGCTGGGGTCCCATCGTTGACGGTGTAGCAGGTCCTTAGGATTTCATGCCGCCGGATGATCTCGTTCAGGGCCCACGCGAGAGCCTCACGATCAACGTGGCCACGCAGGCGCACCGCCCGCGGGAGGTTGAAGGCGGTATTGCCCGGCTCCAGCTGGTCCAGGAACCACAGTCGTTCCTGCGCGTAGGAGAGCGGGATGGAACCCGGAGGTGCTCCCTTGGGCTCGCGCGCAAACACATCACTCCGCGTTGGTTCCTTGTCTCGCGCCGCTTGTTCGGTCATGTCATGGCCCGTGAGTCAAAAGCCGCATTCGCGATGTCCCCCAACGTCCCAGGAATCGCGAGCGCACCCATGGACTGGCAACGCGAGCGCCTTAGCCACGGTGGGTCCTCTGCTCCAGGATGTGAGTCTGCTCGAGGACAGTCGGCGCATCCATGAGATCTAGCACAGTGAGCTCGACTCCAAAACGCTCCCTTATTCTTGCTGCGATCATCGTCGCTTGGAGCGAATCGCCGCCGAGGTCCAGGAAATTGTCGTGCAGGCCAACGCGGTCCACTTTCAGGACGCTCTGCCAGATGCGTATGATGGCCTGTGCGACGGGCGTACTGGGCGGATCATACGTGCCGATCCGTTTCGGTGGGCGATCTGTGGGAACCAAGCCGAGCCTTTCGGCGAGGCCGATGCGTTGGAGTTTGCCGGTCGGGCCCTTCGGGATTTCGTCCACGATCACAACGCGGCGGGGGATTTTGAAATCCGCCAAGCGCGAGGCGGCGAACTCGCGCAGTTCCCGCTCGGTAGCATTCTCTCCTGCACGCAAGACAACGGCCGCGGCGACCTCTTCCCCGAGCCGCGAGTCGGGCATGGCGAATGCTACCGCCTGGGCAACAGCTGGGTGATCGAGCAGGATTTCGTCAATCTGATTCGGGGCAATCTTCTCCCCGCCGCGATTGATGATTTCCTTTAGACGCCCAGTAATGAATAGATAGCCATTCTCATCGAGGTAGCCTTGGTCACCCGTGCGCAACCATTTGCCCGAGAAGGCCGCGGCGTTTGCCCCTGGGCTCTCCAGATACCCGGATGTGACGGTCGGACCACAGACCGCGATTTCCCCTTCCTTGCCCGTTGCGACTGGGCGCCCGTTCTCGTCCAGGATGGCCAGTTCCGGCCCTGCGGCCACACCCACAGAACCGGGTTTGCGTGGGCGCGGCGGCAGTGGATTGCTGGCCATCTGGTGGGAAGCCTCCGTCATGCCGTAGGCCTCGATCAGCGGCGCCCCGAATGTTCTTTCGATCTCTTGCATCAGCTTGGGCGGCATCGCGGCTGAAGAAGACCGGATAAAACGCCAGCGTTGGCGCGAGATGACGTCGGGGTGCGATGGCGCCCGCGCAATTACCGCTTGATGAATGGTCGGCACGGCCGTGTACCAAGTTGGACGGCATTCCATCATCCAATCGAAGAAGGAGGGAGCGTGGAACCCCGGCGAGCACACAATACTACCGCCGGCGGAGAGCGTCCCTAGCAATGCCGCCACCAAACCATGGATGTGGAAAAGCGGCATCACGTTCAAGCACCGATCGGAAGGCGCGAGCCCCAACGCACGCTGCACGTTCATTGCCGATGCGGTCAAATTGGCGTGGGTCAGCGGAACCATCTTGGGGCGGGCGGTTGTCCCTGAGGTATGCAGAATCAAAGCAGGGTCCGACTGGCTCGAGCGTTCGGTGCTTGAGGCTGCTTGAGCGTGATCCCCCTCAAGCCGGAAGACCCCCGCCGGTTCGCCATTTCCCGGTTCGAGCTCAACAACCCGGATCCCAAGCCGTTCGGCAACGATTCGGCCAGGCGAGTCTGAGTTGTGGGGCAACAACAATACCTTCGCCCGCAGGTCGGTAAGGTAGAAATCAAACTCCTGTTCGCGGTAATCTGGATTCAGCGGCGCGCAGACTGCAGCCGCGGCAGCGGCGAGGAATGCCACCGCCATTTCCGGACCGTTGGGAAGGCACAGCGCAATCCGGTCGGAGGGCTCCACCCCTGACGAGCGCAGCCATGCCGCGTGCGACTTGACCTCATCGTTGAGTTGGCGATAGGTCATTGGCGCACGACCAGGTGCGAGCAGGGCAATGCGTTCGGGATGCTGTCTCGCCTGCACGGAAAGCATCTCCTGAATCGTCACGCCGAACACCTCCCAACGGGTTGCACCTGGAAGTTCAAGCCCCCTTTGCCATTAGCGTCTGCGATTTCTTAGGCCTGAAGCGCGGGCACGGTCAACCGTCTGGCGGCGCGAGAACCGGGCTTGGGGCTGACGGAATGTGATAGCCAGCGAGATCCTCCAAAGACCCGCCGCATTCCACATCAAGACAGCCGGCGCCGCCTGGCGCGGTCGCGTTGAGCCTCGACTCGGCCTGGCCAGTGCCTCGACAGCGGACAAGCATACCATGTGCCTTTCGCCGCTACGCCGTCCGACCGACTCCGAAGGAGCGGTCCACATTCATCTGGGACCTCAGCTGCGATTCGTAGGCCCACTTCCAGGGTTAGTGATTCCCCTGCCTGCCTTCGCCGCACTCAAGAAGCTGTCTCTCAGTAGAACGGCACTATTCCCCGATTTCGGGCGGATTGGCTATGCGCTTTCGATCGAAGCCGCCGGTGCCGCAGGCTGAGGTCGCGCGCGGCCGCGCACAAGAAGCGCGGCCACCGTGGCCAGGTAAGCG
>JBGOXY010000061.1:0-11301 GCA_041479415.1 Anaerolineae bacterium | reverse complement strand
GTTGCTGCTCTGGCGTATCAGCTTCATCCCGATTCCGCTGGCCTGCCTCGCGCTGTGGTTGTGGGGCGAGTGGGTCGGGCATGGGACGATCAGCCCGCGTGACGTGCGCCTGGCCGTTGGGCGCAACGTCATGTCGATCCTACTGCTGTACCTTTTCTACAACTCGGCGCCGGTGCTTACGGTTGGCGAAGCACTCGGGCCGATAATTCTCGCCTTCGTGGCCGGGGTGGTGGCGATGGCTGCCTCCAACCTTGAGCGGTTGCGCGTGCAGCGGGAGGGCGCGACCGTTGCGCCGGTGCTCGACCGCTACTGGCTGCAAACTGTTGCCGGGCTGACCGCGGGGTTGCTGCTCGCCGGGTTGCTTATCACCGGCCTGGCCAACACGCGCGCCTTCGCTCAAGCGGGAGGCATAGTGCTGGTGGGGCTGGCGGCGGTGGCCATCGGCCTCTCGTGGGTCCTGGTGGCATTCGGGGTCCTGATCTTCATCCTGCTGTATCCATTGCGCAGTCTATTCCAAAGCATCTCGACCGAAATGCTGTTACCCACTCCAGTTCCGACCTCGCCGGCGCTTGCCACCGCGCAAGCCGCGGCACCCGCTACGGCCGCCGCGCCGTCAGCGGTCTTTGAGGCCGCCGGCTGGGTGGTGGCGGTCGCTATCGTCGTTGGCCTCATCCTGATGGTCTTCTGGCTGCGTTTGCGATCGGAGGCGCTGGCGCGCACCGAGATGGCCGAAGAGGTGCGTGAGAGCATTTTCTCGGGCGACCTGTTGTGGCGCCAATTGCAGAACTTGTTCGGCGGCCGGAGTGGGAGGGGAGCGAAGAAACCATCCGCCTACTTGCCGCTGGGCGGCGAGGCCAATGCGGCCCGCATGCGCATCCGCCGCGCCTACCAGGCCGCGCTGCAGTGGGCCTATGGACGCGGCCGAGTGCGCGCGCCCGCGGAGACTCCTAGGGCATTCGCCCGTACGCTTGAGGAACTGTCCTCGAATTCGGAAGCAAGCCGCGCGCTGACCGAGGCTTATCATCCGGCGCGCTACGGGGCAGAGGAACCCGCGTTGCAATTGGCTGAGCAGGCCGAGGCCGCCGTGGCCAGTCTGTTGCAGTCCGATTCGCCGCCCGAACTGCCCGAAGACCGCAACTAGCCTCGCCCGACTCGCCTCCCTCGGCGCATCACCCACTTCACCAGATTGGTCCCGTAGCGATAACCCAGGTGGCGATAGCTGGGAATCTCGAGGGCGATCAGATCCGCCTGTTTGCCAATGGTCAGGCTGCCCACGCGATCGGCCAGGTCCAGGGCTGCCGCCGCGTTGATCGTCGCGGCCGCGATGGCCTCAGCCGGCGTGAGGCGCATGTAGCGGCAGGCGAGCGCGATGGCCATCTGCATGCTCTCGCAGGGGGACGTGCCGGGGTTGAAGTCGGAAGCTAGCGCGAGCGTGGCGCCGGCCGCGATCATCGCGCGGGCCGGCGTGTACGCGGATTGAGCCAACCCGAAGGGGGTCCCAGGAAGCGCCACGGCCACCGTTGAGCTCGTGCTGAGCGCGGCGATCTCCATCTTGGAGGTGGCCACCAGGTGATCGGCCGAGGCGGCTCCCAGCTCGACAGCCAACCCGGCACCGCCCAGGTTCTCGAATTCATCGGCATGGACCTTCAGCCGGTAGCCGAGTGCGCGCGCGCGTTCGAGGATGCGGCGCGTCTGGGCGAGCGTGAAGGCGCCCGTCTCGCAGAACACGTCCACGAAGAGTGGCGCACCCTCGCCGCACAACTCGCGCCAGCGAGTGATCGCGCGAGGGAGCATGCGTTCGACGATCTCATCAACGTAGGCATCGGGGCGCGAGGCATGGTCGCGGGGGACAGCGTGGGCGGGCAGGAAGGTGGCCTGGATGGTCATCGGCATGCTTCGCCGCAGGCGGGCGATGGCCTCGAGCATGCGCAGTTCCGAGTCGAGGTCGAGGCCGTAGCCGGTCTTGACCTCGCAGGTGGTGGTGCCGTGGGCAAGCATTCGCCGCAGCCGCGGCCGCGTGGCGTCGACGAGCTTCTCGATACTCGCCGCGCGAGTCTGGCCCACAGTGGAGAGGATCCCGCCGCCGGCAGCGAGGATCTCTGAGTAGGTGCGGCCGGCGATGCGCTGCTCGAATTCGAGCGCGCGGTCGCCGATCCACATGGTATGCGTGTGCGGGTCCACGAAGCCCGGCATCAGCACGAAGCCGCTAGCGTTGATCTGCCGCTCTGCGCGGTGTTTGCGGCGGAGGGCCGCGCTCGGGCCGACGTCCACGATATGGCCATCGCGCACGGCAACTGCGCCCCGGGGCACGATGTTCAGCGTGCCCAGCGAGGCGCCGCGCTGGGGCGTATCGGTCAGGCAGACGATTTCATCGGCGGAGTGGATGAGCAGGTCTACACGCATGGGGGCCTCGCTGCGGGGATTCTAACTCGGAGTGCCGGTGGCGGGCGGTTGGGCGTCCGGCGCGCCGTATAATGCCTAGTTGGGCGGGAGCAGGTGCCGCAATCCCAGCTCGTATTTCTGCGATCTTGTCGTATGCCCTGCTAGAGCGCTGCAGTATGCTCTTGCCACAAATAGCAACACTTGCCCGGGGAGTCTGAAATACGCCTATGGGCTCAACCAACGAACTGATTCCCTGGCTGATGGACGGCGACCCTGCCATCCGGTGGCAAACGATGCGCGACCTGCAAGGCGCGCCTGCGAAACGCTGGCAAGCGGAGCAGCGTCGCACGCTGAAGGAAGGCTGGGGCGCGCAGTTGTCGGCGTTGCGTTCGCCCGATGGCAGTTGGGGTGGTGGCATTTATTCACCAAAGTGGACCTCAACGACCTACACACTGCTCACGCTGCGAGCCATCGGCATTCCTCGCGACCACCTACCCGCGCAAAGAGCAGCGGCGTTGGTGCTTGACAAGCAGTTGGGTCGCACGCGAGATGACATGTTCATGCTTAACCTAGCTGCTTGTGATCGCTGCGTCGTAGGCATGAACTTGTCGATCGCGGCATACTTTGGCATCCGCGACGCGCGTATGGATGCTATTGTCGAGAACTTGCTCTCGGAGATGATGCCCGACGGCGCGTGGAACTGCCGTCGCCCGCGCAGGCCAACGCCGCACCACAGTTCGTTCCACACCACATTCAACGTGCTCGAAGGGTTGCGCGAATGGCTGGAGACAACGCCGAAGCACGCGCTGCGAAACGCAGTATTAGATGCAGAAAAGAGCGCATTGGAGTTTATGCTTGAACATCGCTTGTTCAAGTCCGACAAGACTGGCAAGATCATCAATTACAAGTTCACCTTGCTGTCGTACCCACACCGCTGGTATTACAACGTGTTGCGTGGTTTGGTGTACTTTGCACGTGTGAATGCGCCGCACGATGAACGACTGCAGGACGCCATAGAGGTGTTGAACAGTCGGCGCCGTGCCGATGGCACATGGCCAGTGCAACACAAATACCCAGGCAGAGTCTTTTTTGAAATGGAGAAGGTTGGCGGACCGAGCCGCTGGAATACCCTACAAGCGCTGCAGGTATTGCAGTGGTGGGAGAGGTGATATTGCATC
Organism: Anaerolineae bacterium; assembly: GCA_041479415.1. GTDB lineage: Bacteria > Chloroflexota > Anaerolineae > Anaerolineales > RBG-16-64-43 > RBG-16-64-43. Next base: position 7,741 of record JBGOXY010000061.1, on the reverse strand, counting down.
GTCGCCGCCCAACACTGCATGCGGCCGTCAGGTTGTTCCTCGCTACGCTCGGCTCGCCTGCGGCTGATGCTGGCCGTTGGGCGGCCATCGATTCCGAGTATCATCCGAGTTGTTCGGACTTTTCCGCCAAGGGCGGCACCCATGGTGGTTCTCTATAGATCAGTGCTTTTCATTCACATCTTCTTCGGCTTCCTTTACTTGCTCTCACACAGCGCTTCCGCGACAGTCGCCTACCGTCTCCGCAGCGAGAACGGCCCAGAGCGAATTCGCGCGCTTCTTGACCTCTCCGCCTCAGCCTTCACCCTAACGTACATTAGCCTGCTCGCCATGGTTCTTGGCGGCGTGGCACTAGGGTTCCTCGGCCGCTGGTGGTCAACCGGCTGGATCTGGACCTCGATCGCCCTGCTCGTTCTGATCCTCGTGATCATGGGTCTAATCGCCTCGAAGCATTTCCATCGGGTCCGCAGGGCTGTTGGCTTGCCGTACCTCGACGGCTACAAAGAACATCCTGCGGTCACTCCGGCCTCACCCGAGGAGCTCCACCAACTATTACAGTCGGGAAGGCCGCAGCTCATCACTCTCATCGGACTTGGAGGATGGGCCATCATCCTTGGGCTCATGATCTTCAAACCGTTCTAGCTCGGCATTTGGACTGGGATGACGGTCCAAGCATCCACTGGTGTCTTGTCATTGTGTCAATGTCTTCGATCGACGCGGCCTCGCCACGAGGGGGAATGCGCACTTGCCCACTTTCACATTGGTCATAGAATAGACGCTGCGCGCGCCAGGCCGCGCAGCTACACTACCCTGGAGAGGATCCGGAAAAGACGGTGTTGAAGAGACGAATGTGGCCGACACACACCCCATGTATGTCGTGGCACGCTGGCCAAGACCGGGACCCACTGCGAGCTCGAGCTCTAGAGTGAAGCATCAAGGCCTTCCTGCAACTCGGGCAACGTCCCAAGGAACAGAGATGCAGCAAGTCATCCATGTCAGCCATCTAGGCAAGATGTATGGGAAAACGATTGCCGTCGACGACCTCTCGTTTGAGGTGAATGAGGGGGAGATCTTCGGAATGGTTGGCCCCAACGGCGCAGGCAAGACGACCACAATCGAGTGCCTGCAAGGCCTGCGGCGTCCCGACCAGGGGGAAGTGTGCGTTCTCGGATTGGATCCGGTCCGCCAGGAACACAGTCTACGTCTTGTGATTGGTACGCAGCTCCAGAAGGCACAGCTTCCCGACCGGCTCAAGGTCGACGAGGCTCTCGACTTATTCGCCTCGTTCTACCCCGATCCGACCCCTTGGCCCATTCTCCTGGAACGGTTGGGGCTGGTCGAGAAGAAAGGTGCCTACATCTCCGAGCTTTCCGGCGGCCAGCAGCAGAGGCTGTTCATTGCACTGGCGCTCATCAACCACCCGCGGCTGGTCTTCCTCGACGAGCTGACCACGGGGCTAGACCCGCAGGCACGTCACACCATCTGGGATTTGGTTCGGGAGATCCGCGCTGAGGGGCGCACCGTCTTCTTGACCACGCATCTAATGGAAGAAGCTGAAAAGCTGTGCGACCGCGTGATGATTGTGGACCACGGGCGCGTGGTGGCGCTCGATACGCCGTCCGCCCTCGTTCGCAGCCTGGGGGCGGAGAGCCGCGTGCTCTTCATCTGCGAAGGTGCCTTCGACCCGCAGGTGCTGAAAGCCATCAGCGCCGTCTCCCGTGTGGAGCAGGATGGACAGCGCGTCATCGTCTATGGCCGTGCGCCGCAACCCGGCCAGCCGCCGCTCATTGCCGATGTAGCGAATGCATTGTCCGCACAGCGGATCGCGTTCACCGATATCCGGATGGAACAGGCTTCGCTCGAAGATGTATTCCTGCAATTGACCGGCCGCGCGATTCGCGACTGACAAGTGAAGGTCAGCGATGCAGAGTTTCTGGAAACTCGCCGTGCTGGAATGCAAGCTCTATTTCCGGTTTCCGATCATGGCGTTGTTTACACTTGCGTTGCCGCTGATGATCCTTATCCTTTTGGGCAGCATCTTCGGGAATGAGCCCTCGCCCCTGTACGGCGGCTATGGATCGGTAGATGTCTCGGTCCCGGCGTATGCCGCGATGATTATCGCGATCAGCGCCTTCATTTCTCTTCCCATCACGCTGGCCAATTATCGCGAGCGCGGCATTCTGCGCCGTTTTCGGGCCACTCCGGTAAGTCCAGCGGCAGTGTTGGGCGCACAGTTGGTGATGCAGTTCCTGATGACACTGCTGGGTATGGCCCTCCTGATTGTCGCGGGCAAACTCGTCTACGGCCTACGGTTCGAGGGGAATGCGTTGAGCGTGCTGGCCGCCTTCTCATTGAGCTGCCTGAGCTTCTTCGCATTTGGCATGATCCTGGCGGGCTTGATACCGAGTGTGCGCCTGGCCAGCATAGTGGGCAATGTGCTTCTGCAACCCATGATCTACCTTTCCGGCGCCACCATACCCTTGGAAGTGATGTCGCCTCGGATGCGCGAATTCATCCGGTTCATTCCACTGACGCATGTGGTGACCTTGCTGCGAGGTCTCTGGGTGGGAGACGTTTGGTCGGAGCACCAGACTGAGCTGATTGTCTTGAGCGCCATCCTAGTGGTCTGCAGCATCGTGGCGGTGAAGGTCTTTCGCTGGGAATGAAGGCCATTCGCTGCCGGATTTGGGTGGCGCTCTTTCCTACGCGCCCCGTCCTCTTTCCCGAAGGAGGGTACTCCGATGTCAATCGAGATCAGTCCCCACTTGAAGCAGAGACTAATGGAAGAGAAAGTGGCCTGGCTAACTACGGTCCGCGCGGACGGCGTACCGCAGCCGACGCCCGTATGGTTCCTCTGGCAAGAGGGGACCTTCCTCATCTACAGCAAACCCGATGCGCGCAAAGTGCGCAATATCCGCCAAAACCATCATGTCGCGCTCAACTTCAACACTGACGCATCGGGTGAACATGTCGTGGTCTTCAGAGGAGAGGCGACGCTGGACGAGGGAGCCGCTCTCGCCGATCAAGTGCCCGCGTACCTAGACAAGTACCGGCAAGGGATCATCGACCTCGAGATGACCCCAGAGAGCATGGCCCGGGAGTATTCGGTTGCAGTACGCATCACGCCCCAGTCGGTGCGCGATGAGTAGCCGAACTCGATTCAAAGCCGGCGCACAACGCCGCCGAACCAGTCGCCGCGCTACGACGGGGCATCATTGCCAGGGTGAGCGCGTACTTGCCCGCTATCCCATCAGTCATAGAATGGAAGTTGTGCCGGGTACCCAGCGCATCCTCCCGAGGATCTTCGGGAGGCCGGGAAGGCTGTTGTGCCGCCCCATTGCAGATCGCGGACTTGATTGATGTGCGAGGGCTGATATGTGCCGCTCAGCGAAACGAACGGTTCTTTCGGTTCCCTTCGCCATGAGCTTGCGGCCGGCGATGCGCGCGAGGGGCGGGCAGGGCAAAGCCGTTGGGCCTCTTTGAAGGGAGTGGAGGATGGGCGAACCAGAAGAAAGGTCGTACCCAAAGTACCAGGACATGCGAAAGTTAGGCGACCGAGCTTTCTCTGCGGGGGATTTTGCGAAGGCCATAGAATGCTACGAGCAAAGCACTGCGCTATTTCAACATTCCCAATCACCCGAAATACCTGGCTGTTCTCGACAGCATCAATAAGGCGAAGACCGAACTCTTGGCCAAAGCGGGCGCGAGCCAGCCGAAGGGCATTGTCCAAGACGGAATCATCAACCCCCGGGTCATACACATCCGCCTGTACTCGAACAAACAGCTTCCGAACGTCACGTGGGAAAAGCTCGTGTGGAGTGTCCTTGCATCATCGCTCGACAAGCATCCCCAACTCAAAGCAACTGTTGCTCTCGCGGGCAAAGGCTGCCAATCGCAAACCTCGTGGGAATACGTTCCGTACTATGACGCGGCGTTTCGGAACGTCGCCTCCGATCGCGGGCGAACATTCTTCGAGTCCTTGCTTGCCTCTCAAAACCCAAAGCTGTGTAGATCGTTCTCGTTCGATGTATCCTACCCAGTGTATGAGGAACAGGCGCAAGGTATGATCTTCGCGGCAGTGTTTGGGGACGAGATGGCATGATTGGGTGCAGGGCCTATCACGGCGACCCATTCCTACATAGAAGGATAACCGTGCCCGCCACGCCGCGCGGCGCTTGATCCTGGCGGGTCTGGGGAAGGCAGTTTGCCCCCAGCTTGGCCCACGCGCGAGCCTAGGTTGCATTGAAGCGACGAGCAGAGGTGATAGGAGATCATATGGTACTCACAATGCCTCTCAGTGAGGCAATGGAGACACAACGCGCGATCCGTCGTTTGAAGCCGGATCCAGTGGACGAGAAACTTGTCCTTCGCCTGATAGACCTGGCCTTGCGAGCGCCGACCGGCTCCAACGCCCAGAATTGGGAATTCATCATCGTCAGAGACCCGAAAGTCAAAAAAGGACTCGCCCGGCTCAACCGGCAGGCATGGGGGCCCTATGGCCGCATCGGCAGGTGGGTTACACGGCGAGACCCGCGCAGGCGCAAGATCCTGAGTGCCGTTCAATGGCAGGCGGATCACTTCGAGGAAATTCCAGTCATCGTTGTCGCCTGTCTGAAGGGTCTGTATGTCCCTTTTGTGCACATCTCTACCACAACCTACTTTGGCTCCATCTTTCCTGCTGTGCAGAACCTGCTTCTGGCTGCACGTGCCGTGGACCTAGGTGCTGCCCTCACCACCATCCCAATGTGGAACCTGTTCGCTGTGCGCAGAGTCCTCGGCCTCCCCTGGAACATCACACCGTGTGCAGTGATACCTCTCGGTTGGCCGCTTGGGCGGTACGGCCCGACGACGCGAAAACCAGTTCGCGAGGTCGTGTCCTTCGATCGCTTTGGGAATCGATCAGCAGTCTGACAACTCGATGACGCCAGCGTGGCCTTCGCCGCGAGGGGGGGAACAAGCACTTGCCCGCTGACTCAATAGACATAGAATAGGGGTTGTCGCTGCCATGGGACGCCGCCCGTGCCCTCCCGAAGATCATCGGGGCGATGCGCGCCCCGGGGGGCATGTAGTTCGAAGCTGTCAAGTCGCCGATGTCCTGAGATTATTCTTCTGTCAATCCCTCTTATGGACAACATACGCTTCGACTCAGTCATCCACGCCTTCGACGAATATTCCGCCAATCTTGCACCGCCTCCCGACTACATCCGCGACCTCGCCGCAGAGGCCCGCAAACGAATGCTGCAGCTTGATTGGATCCTTGTCTCGATAGCTCAACTCGAACAGGAATGGGAGCCCCTCCACCAGTCCCTATCATCCGCTCCCAACCCACCAGACCCGGCAACAATCGACCGTGCCTCCCGCATCGTTGCCTTCATGGACCAGATCGAGCTCCTTGCAGAGGTCTTCTACTTTTTCGCCTGACGCCTTTGCCAAGTCCTCCAAGCCCTGCCCGGATTCAAGTCCCTCAAAAGCAACGGCGTACGGAATTGTCGGGATCACCTTATCGAGCACCCCGAGAAACACGGCTGCCTCTTCATCAACTCTTTTGCCAACAATTCGCTCGTCGGCCCAATTCTCAAGCCGTCTCGTCCGGTCGGGAGCAAGGGCACTTATGAAGACCCCGGTCTCTTCCCAAATGCCATCTGACGCCTCACTTGTGCCGACGCAACTTCGCCGCGAGGGGGAACGTACGCTTGACCCTGGTCTCCGTGGCCCCCAATATCACCCTCCTCTCCCTCCTCGCCGTATAATGTCCCCGTCATCATCCGCGTCACATAGACAGCACAACTCTCGGAGGAGGTATCATGCAATTCGGTCGCGCTTTTTCGTTTGCGTTTGAGGACCCGGACTGGCTTAAGAAGATCGGCATTGCCGCTCTCGTCTCGCTGATCCCCCTGGTCGGGCAGATCTTTCTCCTCGGCTGGGGTTTCGAGGTCACACGCCGCGTCATTGGCCGCGAGGCCGTCCCGCTCCCGGATTGGTCCGACTTCTCCGGCCACCTCGTGCGCGGGCTCAAAGTGACCCTCGTCTATATCGTTTATGTTCTGCCAGTGCTCATCCTCACCGCCTGCATGCAGGTGGGCATGATCGGCACCTCGATGCTCGCCACCGGCCAGGAGTCGAACGGCAATGCGGCCGCCATCGCCTCGATCGTAGTGGCTGTTTCGCTCGGATGTCTGATGCTGATCTACGCCCTCCTCATGGCCTTCCTGCTTCCGGCCGCCCTCGGCAAGATGGCCGCCACCGGCAACTTGGGCGATGCCTTCCGCCTGGGCGAGGTCTTCAAGCTCGTGCGCGCCGCGCCGGGCGTGTACGTACTGGCTATCCTGGGTTCCATCTTGGCCGGCTTCATCGGCGGCCTGGGCTCGATCGCCTGCGGCATCGGCGCCGTCCTCACCGCAGCCTACGCGGGCACCATCACCGGCCATCTCACCGGGCAAGCCTACCTCGCCGCGAGCGGGCCTAAGCCCGCCGCGGTGGTCGCCGCGAGCTGATCCGGAAGAGGGCATAGCACGCCTTACGCTTGACCACGCGCGGGCGAAATGGGCACGGGCCCCGCGTTGGGAGGAACCGATCGGGCTCATCCGTGAGGGTGAGCGGAGCCGCGAGTCAAAGAATCATCCGTGCCGCATGGCACGTCATAAGGAGAATCCCATGTCCCCCGAAGGATCGTCTGGTCCCATCCGCGTCGAAGCCGGCATTGGTGTGTTCTGGTTCATCGGCTGGCTGTTCACCATCGCGTTTGCCAAGCTGATCTGGTGGCAGGCGCTTCTGGGCGTAGTGGTCTGGCCGTACTTCTTGGGCATCGCCGCCCGCTAGCCCGGCGCGCGGGGTCACACAGCCGATCCTGCAGAGGGCATAGCACGCCTTGCGCTTGACCGCGCGCGGGCGACATTTGCACGGGTCCCTCGTTGTTTGTCAAGGGCGCCTCTCCTGAGGCGCCCTTACATGTCATGCGCTTGGAGATGTCTCGGGTCGAGGGTGATGTTCGCGGATGAAGAGGATCAGCACCAGCAGCGCCACACCGTCGGCGAGCGCCGTGGCCAACCCGTTCGCGGCGATGCCCCATGTGAAGAGCACCGGACCGATGAGCGCGCCGAGGGCGCGGCCGGCGGCGGCCGAGGCGGCATAGCTGGCCATTGTGGTGGCGCGCGCCTGCGGCACCTGCTCGGTCATCAGCGAGATAGCGCTGACCACCGTGAACTCGAATGTCATATATAGAAAAAACAGGCCCGCCAGCGCACCCGGCAGGCTCGTGCCGAACGTGCTCAGCCCAAGGCACACCAGCGCGTTTAGGCTGATGCCCAGCGCGGCCGCCCGGCGCTTGCCCAGCCGGTCGGTGATCGTCGCCACCAACACCTCTCCGCCGAGTTCCGCCACGCCGATGACCGCGGTGGCCAACCCGAGTGCGGCCACCTGCAGGTCGAAGGCGCTTTCCATCCATGCGCCATAGACGATGTTGACCATTTCGTTGGCGCCGGCGCCGACGAAAGCAAAAGCCATGACCGCCACCGCCGAGCGGCTGGCAAAGAGCGCGCGCAGGCTGGCCAAGGCCGAAGGCCGGGAGGCCGCGGCGGAGGCGGCCGAGTTGGGAATGATGACCCACACGGTGATGAACGCCGCTGCGGCGAGCACTGCCAGCAAGCGGTACGGCGAAACCCAACCGCCGCGCGCGATCAGCCAGCCGACCAGCGGCATCCCGAACAAGAAGGCCCACGACCAGCCAAACTCGGTGACCGCCACG